>RPQV01000194.1 GCA_003818595.1 Calditrichota bacterium | reverse complement strand
GGCGCCTTCCTGATAAAACAGCAGACGATCTCCCTGTCTTTTGGTCTGCCAGTGGCGGAAATAGCCGGAATCCGGCAGGTTTGTCATCAGCACAAAAACGACCGCAATAACCGAGGCAATGATGGGTGCTTTCCACCGCTTGCTGAGGAAAGGATTCAATAAAACGGCCAGAATTCCAATGATAATATTGATCATGGCGACGAACGCCGCCGATTTGATCACACCCAAAAAGGGAATCAAAATGAATCCCGCCGCAAATGAGCCGACAATCGAGCCGACGGTGTCTAAAAAGCCGATTTCACCCAGCCGAGTACCCAGGCGCCGGAGGTGGGGCGTACATATTTTGCTGACGATTGGAAACGTCATCCCCATAAAGGTCGTCGGAATCGCCATGATGAGAAAAAACAGCAGATACTCCTTGCCCATGCAGCGCCACCAGCCGTCAGCATCTCGGTATTGCAGCCGCCATTCGCTCAAGATGTTATTCACCGAGACAAATCCGGAGAGCAAAACCAAAGCAGACACAGCGATCAAAATCTCAACGACGGCAAACAACAGCAACAGGTTTTTTCGCCGATCCACCATTTTAGCGACGAGAATGCTGCCGAAGGAAAGTCCAAAAATAAAACTGAAAATGACCGTTGAAAAGAAATAAAGGCTCTTGTCGTAGGAAAAACCCAACAGAATTCTGGTCCAGATCACCTCGTAAGCCAAAGCAGCGAATCCTTCAATGGCGAACGCCCAAAGGACGAATCGGATGACCCTGCTCGGCAATAGAGTTTCCTCGTTTTGCTCGTCTGCCGGAGAAACGACCTCTGATTTTTTCTCCTGTTTGAGCAACAATAATATCAACACGACGATTGCGTTGAAGAAATTTAGCAGGGCGGCGACCATCATGGAGGAGTGTTGCCCCAGCCAACGGATGAGAAAAAAGCCGCTCAAAAAGCATCCGATTAACGCTCCCAGATTGTTTATGCTGTACAGTTTGCCGACGTTCGAACCCAACACAGTGACTCGTTTGACAAAAATCCTGCTCAAAACCGGCAGTGTCCCCCCCATGAGCATGGTGGGGATGAGCAGAAAGAAAAAGGCGAGGGCGAATCGGTATAGTTGCGTGGCATAGAATCCTAATGAGAGCGAACGATAAAGGGCGCCATAGAGCCACTCCAATCCGCTAAAGGAAAGAGGAAACAGCACGGCAAAAACAGCAATTCCCAATTCCAAAAGAGCGAACAGACGCAAAGGACGATTATCGCGATCGACCAATCGACCGAACAAATAGCTGCCCAAAGCCAATCCGGCCATGAAAGCTGTCAATACCGTCGCCGTAGCGAACACATCGACGCCGAACACCAACGAAAATTGCCGAATCCAGATCGTTTGATAAACCAGAGCACTCAGCCCGGAGAAGAAAAACAGCAACAACAATATTAACTGCATCATACAGCGCCTTTTATGCAAAGATCAATCCAAGGGCGGTCAGCCGCGACGATTCACCTCCGAATTTATTAACATTTGTTTTCAATTCAAAGAAATGAATCGACTGCAGCAGAGTGTTCACTTTATAAGCCGTTATTGATGCTGACAATTGAGCGTCCTGATAGACTGACTCTTGATTTTCCATCTGTAACGACCACACATTGCATAGTGAATAGAATCGAGAGGAGAATGATGTTGAAAAAATTGCTCATTTTATTGTATTCGGCTTTGCTTGAGCCGCTGTTGGCGAAGCAAAAACAATATATCGCCCAGCAGATCATCGACGAAGGCGGTGGACTCTCCCTTGATGTCTGCTGCGGGATAGGCAGACAATGTCAAATGCTCGCGCCCTTCTGCACCGTCATTGGTCTCGATCTTGATTTCACGATGCTGAAATACGCACACACGAATGCACCCACGGTTCCCTTTGTTTGTGCTGATGCTGCACATCTCCCGTTTAAAAGCCGTGTTTTCAAGCATGCTGTGGTCTCGCTGGCTCTTCACGATAAAAACCCCTCCATGCGCAGCCGAATGCTGAATGAATTATCTGCCGTAGGTGATCAACAGGCGAGTTTAGTCATCATGGATTTTGCACGCCCGCTTTCCTGTAAATCCAAAGTAGGCCATACTCTCATTTGGCTGATTGAACGCCTTGCCGGGAATGATCATTTTACCAACGGCCGAGAATTTGTCAAAAATGGAGGTTTGACAACTTTTTTATCAAGTCATTCATTGACCATCGAAACCATAAAATACTCTGCTTGGGATAACATATCCATCATTCGGGCATTATTTTCTCATGCGAAAGTGACGAGCCAGCATTTTTTATGAAATAATTCCTCTTGGAGTTTGTTTATCATTGACTATTCAAACACGATAAGCAAAAACAGATGCTTTTGCTGCCGAACAACGATAAAAGAAATAAGAGCAGATAAAGGAGAGAAGATGAAAATTGCCGTGCCGAAAGAAACATATCCCGATGAACGACGGGTGGCAATAGTTCCGAGCGCCATCGGCAGATTGATCAAACTCGGCTTTCAGGTGGCGGTCGAGGCAGGAGCGGGCCAAGGCGCGGATTATGCGGATGAGGAATACCGCGACGCCGGAGCGATCATTGCTGCACTACCGTCGGAACTTTATGCCGGCGCCGACGTCATTTTCAAAGTTCGAGCGCCGATGACGGAGGCGGTTTGGGGTAAATCAGAGATCGATCTGCTGCCGTCTCATACACTCATCATCGGCTTTCTCGAGCCCCTTCGCCGACCCGAATTAGCGCAGCATTTGGCTGAAAAGAATATCACCGCCTTTGCTTTGGAAACCATCCCGCGCATCAGCCGCGCCCAAGGGATGGATGCCCTCTCTTCGCAGGCGTCCGCAGCCGGCTATAAAGCGGTTCTGATTGCTGCCGAAGCTCTGCGCAAATACCTGCCCATGCTGACGACTGCCGCCGGCACGATCCGACCCGCAAAGGTGCTGATTATCGGCGCCGGTGTAGCGGGACTGCAGGCGATTGCGACAGCTAAACGGCTGGGCGCGGTTGTGGAAGCGTTTGATATCCGTACAGCAGCCAAAGGTGAAGTGGAGAGTTTGGGCGCCAAATTTATCGATGTCGAGTTGGGCGAGAGCGGAGATGCCGGCGGCGGCTATGCCAAGGAAATATCCGAGCAGGCCAAAAAACGCGAACATGAAATCTTGTCCGCACATGTATCCGCTGCAGATGTGGTCATCACCACAGCCGCTGTTCCCGGGAAAAAGGCGCCCTTATTAGTCACCGAGGACATGGTGCAGAAAATGAAAAGCGGCAGCGTCATTGTCGACATGGCGGTTGAACAGGGAGGCAATGTAGCGGGATCGGCGGCAGATCAACGGATTGTTAAAAATGGCGTTACGATCATCGGCCCCACGAATCTGCCCAGTCGGATGGCGATGCATACCAGCCAGCTGCTGGCCAGAAATATTGTCACTTTATTCGAACATCTGGTGGTGGATCGTCAAATCGTGATCGATTTGACAGACGAAATCACTCAAGGCGCCTGCATCACCTACCAGGGCAAAATTGTTCATCCGCAGGTGAAAGAGCTCATTGCTTGAGAGCCGGAGCATTCTGGTGCTCAAGATATGTAAATGTCAGAAAGGAACAACATGTCTGAAACCTTACTCATGGGATTGACGATATTTGTCCTGGCAATGTTTGCCGGGCTGGAGGTCATCAACAAGGTCCCTCCCACGCTTCATACACCTTTAATGTCCGGCGCCAACGCCATTTCCGGCATCGCCGTCATCGGCGCCCTGTTGGTCACCGGGAGGGTGGCGCCGACCATCGAAACCATTCTGGGCGTCATCGCCGTCATTTTTGCAACCATCAATGTCGTGGGAGGCTTTTTGGTCACCGACCGCATGCTGTTGATGTTCAAAAAGAAACCATCAGAAAAGTGAGGTAAAGGATGAATCTAATCGACAGCATTATCGCCCTGACCTATCTGCTCGCCGCCTCACTGTTCATTTACGGCATCAGGGAAATGAGTTCTCCGGCAACGGCCAGGAGAGGTAACCTATTGGCGGCCGTCGGCATGTTTTTGGCCATCGCAGCGACACTGATCGATCGTCAAATCGTCAGCTATTCCTGGATTATGGTCGGCATTGTGATCGGTTCATTAATCGGAGCGGTCACCGCCTATAAAGTTAAAATGACGGCCATGCCGCAAATGGTCGGTGCATTTAACGGTTTTGGCGGCGGCGCCTCAGCATTGGTGGCCATCGCAGAATTCCTGCGCCTCATCGGAGAAACTGACAGCCTCATGCGCTTCGACACTTCCGTCACCATCATGCTGAGCATCATCATCGGCGCCGTCACCTTTAGTGGGAGTTTCATCGCTTATGGCAAACTGGAGGGCATCTTGAGCGGCGCCCCGATGACTTTCCCCGGTCAAAAAGTGATTAACGCTCTGGTTCTCATCAGTCTGGTGATTTTGTCAATCTATCTGGTCGCTGTTGACCATAATATGTCGCTCTTTTATCTCCTCGTCGGATTATCGTTTCTTTATGGCATCATGTTTGTCATTCCCATCGGTGGAGCCGACATGCCGGTCGTCATCTCTCTGCTGAATTCTTTTTCCGGCATGGCGGCGTGCACGGCCGGTTTTGTGGTCGAGAACAACATCCTCATCATCGCCGGTTCGCTGGTTGGTTCCGCAGGCCTGATCCTCACCCAGATCATGTGCAAAGCGATGAATCGTTCCTTGGCCAACGTGTTGTTCAGCGCTTTTGGCACCGGTGACGCAGGAGCAGGTTCGATCCGGTCGTCAGGCGACAAGGCGGTGCGTTCAGTCGACGCCGAAGAAGCAGCGATGATCATGGGATACGCACAAAGCGCTGTGATCGTTCCCGGCTATGGCATGGCTGCCGCTCAGGCGCAGCATGCGGTGAGGGAATTGACAGAACTACTCGAGAGTCGTGGCGTGGACGTTAAATTCGCCATTCATCCGGTTGCGGGCCGAATGCCGGGACATATGAATGTTCTGCTGGCGGAAGCGCAGCTCCCTTATACCCTGCTTCATGACATGGACGATATTAATGTCGAATTTCCGCACACCGACGTCGCGTTGGTGATCGGCGCAAACGACGTGATCAATCCTGCGGCGCGGACAGATAAAAGCAGTCCCATCTACGGTATGCCCATTCTGGATGTCGACAAGGCAAAGAACATCATCATCATCAAACGCTCCATGAATACCGGTTTTGCCGGAATTGAGAACGAGTTGTTTTACAATCCGAAAACCATGATGTATTTCGGCGGCGCGCGCGAAAAAGTGCAGGAATTGGTCAGCGAAGTGAAAAAACTTTGATCCGCTATAGCTCCTCTTTAAATCGCAATAGTGTCACTGAACATATTCACAAACGTATCGGCTTGGGGGAGGCCGATTCGATCATGCATGATCAATAATCCTCCAATCCAAATCTTTTTTTCATGATTCACTTGTCACACTTTTGCCATTATGTCATTACACCAATGAATAATGTCAATATAATGGCAGACATGACGAACGAATCATTTTTTTCTTTCATCGCAGATTATTTTCCAATCAATTGTTTTTATTAATGATAACTACAAGTGTTGTGATCTTTCAATTTTTGGCACGCCCTTTGTCTTCAATGGGAGTGAAACAGAAACAAATCATCAACACAAATTGGAGGATATAATGATGTGGTTGGTTAAACGTAATCCGACTCTGAATCTGGAAGCCCCGCGCTATATCAGCAGATTGTTCAACGAATTCTGGTCTCATCCCCTGATGGATATCGACGAGGACTCGACGGTCTGGTCACCGCGTATCGATGTGCGGGAGAGCAAGGATGCCTATGAGGTGCTGGCTGATCTTCCGGGAATCGACAAAAAAGATGTTCATATCTCTCTGCATGATAACGTTCTGACCCTGAAAGGCGAGCGTAAATTCGAAGAAAAGAAAGAAGATGAAAATCGATATTATTACGAACGATCTTACGGGCAGTTCAGCCGCAGTTTCAGGCTGCCGGAAAAAGTCAATGACAAAGACGTGCAGGCCGAGTACAAGGATGGAGTGTTGAAGGTCAAACTCGTCAAATCCGAAGAAGCCAAACCTCGAGAAATCGAGATCAGATAGCAGCGATCAGATTCATCTCAGATCGATCAAAGCCCGGTTTATCCGGGCTTTTTTAATTTACCGAATAAATGGGAAACGCCCGCCGAAAAACATTCTGCTTGCCGTTATCGAATAACAGATCAAATGACACCAGGGCTGCCGTGGCAACAGGTTGTTTGTCCGCATCATAGGGTTGCAGCGAGACGCCGATATGAATGATTTTCGTCTCACCGGGGGCAATGACGAGATTCATGACCTTCTCCATTCCCATGTCAGACTGCACCACCTCACGCAACAGGCGTGGATTTGCCTGAATTTCACGACAATCGGTCTCAGATATAAAGGCTGATGACTCGATAAAAGTGTCGAGGAGTTCATCTCCGCGAAGCAGTGTCAAAAAGCTGCCGGAAATCATGGATTTGCGCACTGAAGCGAGCTTTACGGCGGGACCGCTGACATTGGTGATGCTGATATCATAAAGCGAGACGAATGAATAGGCACCTTTCTCCTCCTCAAACACCGGGGTGCTGAGCGAATTGTGCTCCTCGACGACGATTTCCGAAAGTGCCAATTGTCGGATGCTTTTCAGCTGCAGAATGGCCACTAGACTTGATAAAAGCGCCGCAATCGCCAATATAAACGTGAGAAGCGTAAAATGTCGT
>RPQV01000193.1 GCA_003818595.1 Calditrichota bacterium | reverse complement strand
TGCCTCGGTGAACTCTACACAACCGCGGCTTTCGCCCTCTTTTGCATAAATGCCTCCGGTAGACCTGACCAGCATGCCTCCCGCTTCGACAATCTCACCATGATTGCCAGCAGAACCCTGATCATTAACCGTCGTGCCTTCGGTCTCCTCGAAATCGTAAAAGCTTTTGACCGCCGGCAGGCCGCCGGTCGTTTCACTGGTCAGACCGGCAAAAGTCTGACTGAGACGGATTTCATCGTAATAGCATTCTGCCTGATTCGGGGCATTGCCGCTGCCGATGCGGAAGCGGTTGAAACCTGTGTTCCCATTCCATTTAACATGAGCAGCAGCACTGGCTGTATCCGGCTGCACATTGGGGTCCGGATTGATCCATAGAAATGCATCGTCATTCATCGCATCGCCGGACATAATGATCTGCACCACCATCCAGCCGCCATCATAGGCATCAACTTCAGAGAAAACTACTCCTCCCACGCCTGTTCCGTCCAAGCCGAGCAGCTTGGTCCCCCATGGCTTGCCGACGTAGAGCAATTCCGATCCATCCTTGAACAGCGATAAACCATTATAGGAATCATCCACATCGATGCCGTCGAATCGTTTATAAAGCATGCTGATCCAATAGCTGCTGCCGTCGTCCGGCCAAATATCCGCGAGAGGACGAAAAGTGGTGCCCGCTTCGAACACCTGCAACACTCTCCCAGTCGTTGGAATAATGTTAAAACCCAGAGATTCATCCACCACTTCAAGATTACCGGTTGCCACTTCTTCCCATGGTCCACCCCAGCCATCTCCAGTGATACCCAAACCGCCAACAGTCCCTTCAGCGTAATCAAAACTCTCCTTCACCACTTGGGGCAACTGGGCGTTAAGCAACGGCGACACACAGAATAATAAAACCACGATAATGGATAACACGCTGCTTTTGACTCGCAATTTTTTCATCATCGTTCTCCTTTTTCATGATTACAACTGTCTTGATTGGTCATCATTTCACTGATATTCAACATGAACTCGAGATGATTTCAATCCGTCCGCTCAACCTCCTTTCTTGATCAACGTTTTCAGAGATGCATTATCTTTTCACCTTGCGGCTGCTCTGCATCATCCGCGTGTATAGTTTATTCGGCAACAGTCGACCGATTTTTGCGGCTAAAACTAACGGCAGAGGAAAAGCAATCTCACTTTTGCCGCATTCCAAACCCCGCAGAATGATTCGCGCGGCTTTATCGGCGCTGATCATAAACGGCATGACATAGTCGTTCAAATCAGTCATCGGTGTTTTGACAAATCCTGGTGAAATCAGAGTGCATTGAAGATGAGAGGAATGTAAATCAATGCGCAGGCTCTCGATAAAATTCATCAACGCCCCTTTCGCGGATGAATAGGCAGCGGCTTTGGGCACTCCACGATAGCCTGCGAGACTGCCGTTAACTGCAATGATTCCCTCCCCTCGCATGAGCATAGACGGAATGAGATATTTGATAAAATAGACCGCACCGAAAAAATTGACCTCGATCTGCCGTCGAAAAGAGTCGAGATCAATATCCATTGCCTGAAATCCGCCTCCAACGCCTGCATTCAATATCAAGACATCGAGGGTGATGCCGGCTTCAAGAATTTGCCCGCAGATTTGTCGGACACGATCGGCATCAGCTACGTCTCCGACGAAGAATCGATGTCCCTGAGGATGAGGCGGAAGTTGACTGACAAGCTGCTCCAACAACTCTTCCCGTCTTGCAACCAACAGTAATCTGTTTTGGGCTGTTGCCAGCTGTCGCGCCAACGCCTCGCCGATGCCGGAAGAGGCGCCGGTGATTAATATAGTTTTTTGTTTTAGCAGCATGTTTTCTCTCAGACGACTCTCTGTAAAGAATCACCAAGGGAGAAAATCAGCAGCGTCATTTTCATCTCTGTTCCCCGGAATATTTACCCACAGTAATCGATTCAAAATTCCGGTTTGAAAATCACAGTAGCCAGCGGCGGGACCTGAAGATTCATAGAATAAGGTTGATTATGCCACTTGACTTCTTCGCTGTTCATTCCTCCAGCATTGCCTTTGTTACTGCCCCAGTAAATTTCAGAATCCGTATTGAGGATTTCACGGTAATGACAATGGAAGGGCACGCCGATTCTGTAATTCTCGCGATAAACAGGTGTAAAATTGCTTAGAAAAATCAGCGTTTCCTTTGGATCCGCTGTTTTACGCATAAAAGTAACAATGCTGTTATCAGCGTCCATAAAGTCAATCCATTGAAATCCATCGGGCTCAAAATCAATCTTATGCATTGCCGGCTCAGCAGCGTAGAGCAAATTCAAATCTTTGACCAGACGCTGCAGTTTCTGATGCGGATCAAATTGCAGCAAGTGCCAATCGAGGCTTTGGCTCTCCCGCCACTCCTGCCATTGGCCGAATTCTGAACCCATGAACAGCAGTTTTTTCCCCGGATGGCCGAACATAAAACCCAACAAAGTCCGCATATTGGCGAATTTCTGCCAGAAATCTCCCGGCATTTTATCGAGCAATGATCTCTTGCCGTGTACCACCTCGTCATGACTCAACACCAACATAAAATTTTCATTGAATGCATATAACAAGGCAAAAGTGATCATGTTATGATGAAATTTTCGGTGTATCGGATCTTTGCTGAAATAGGTGAGGAAATCGTTCATCCAGCCCATATTCCATTTAAGGTTGAATCCCAATCCGCCTAAATAGGTGGGTTTGGAGACGCCGGGCCAGGCGGTTGATTCTTCTGCAATCGCTAGAATACCGGGGAAATAACTGAACATCAGTTCGTTCACTTTTTTCATGAAATCGATGGCGCCTAAATTCTCTCGACCGCCGAATTCATTGGGAATCCACTCGCCGCTCTTCCGCGAATAATCAAGGTAGAGCATGGAAGCCACAGCATCAACTCGCAGACCATCGATATGATATTTGTCCAGCCAAAAAAGCGCATTGGCAATGAGAAAGTTTCGAACTTCATTGCGCGAATAATTAAAAATGAGGGTTCCCCAATCCTGGTGCTCACCTTTGCGCGGATCCGCATGTTCATACAGAGCCGAACCGTCAAACCGCGCCAATCCATGCGCATCTTTGGGAAAATGAGCAGGGACCCAGTCGATGATCACACCAATGTTATTTTGATGCAGATGGTCAACAAAAAATTGAAAATCTTCAGGAGTTCCATAACGGGATGTCGGCGCATAAAAACCGGTCACCTGATATCCCCAGGATCCGTCAAAAGGATGTTCTGCAATCGGCAAAAGCTCAACATGGGAATAACCCATTTCACGCACATATGCCGCCAATTGCGGCGCCAATTCTCGATAGGACAAAAATCGACCCGAGTCTTCAGGATCACGACGCCAGGAGCCGAGATGCACTTCATACACCGATACCGGTTCTTTCAAAATATCAGTGGTTTTTCTCCGCTCCATCCATGCGTCATCATTCCATTGATGACGATCAATGGAACAAACAATGGATGCCGAATGAGGCCGTACCTGATGATAAAAACCGTACGGATCCGCCTTGAGCAAAATATTTCCCTTCTGATCTTTAATCTCGAATTTATATTTTTCTCCTTCGCCAATGTTGGGGATGAAAAGCTCCCAGATGCCGGAATGTCCTAAAACCCGCATTTGATGTTTGCCGCCATGCCATTGGTTAAAGTCTCCCAATACACTGACGTTGCGTGCATTCGGCGCCCAGACGGCAAAATGGACGCCGCTCACCCCTTCGACGGTCATGAGATGAGCGCCCAACTTTTCATAGATCTTGTGATGATCACCCATTCCGAACAAATACAGATCTTCCGATGTTATTTGCGGCAGAAAAAAATAGGGATCATGGACGTATCGCTCGTGACCATTATGCGCAATGATGTGGAACTGATACATCGGAAGGTCCTGCCAATCATGCATCACAGCTTCAAAAAAATGCTCATTGAAAACAGAATTCATGGGCGCCGACGTTGTCGAGCGGGGCAGACAGATTTCAACCCTCTGAGCATCGGGAATCCAGGCGCGCACAACCCAGCTCTTCTTTCGCCCAATGGCCACCTGGTGGGGACCCAGGATCGTAAATGGATCATGATGAAGATTGCGCGCGATTTGTTCGACTTGATCTGCGGTTACTGTCGGGGTTTCGAATTCCGGCTTCATTTCAACTCCTGCCATGTCTACTTTTTAGAAAAAATCATGACGCCAAGCGTGACCATAAAATCATCGACATCGCTGTAAAAAGCACCAGCCTCTGTCGGGGTTTTGATGTTGAAAATACGTTGATAGGTGAATCCCAAGTCGATGAGGGGTCCTAAACCAATGTCGAATAGAAATCCACCCTGAAACCTCGCTCCCCATTTCCACTGACTGTCGCGGGTATCCATGGCGGGATAACCATAATAATAATAAAGTTCAGGCAGCGTCGTAACCGCACGATAATTAAAAATGCCGCCCAGCGGCGCAATATAATAGCGGATTTTACCAAAAGGTTTGGCCACATGCAAACCGACGGAAAGCTGAAAGGATTCATTACGCGTGGTGATCAAAAGTCCATAGCCGCCGCTTCCGGCGGATGAGCGGTCTTCACCGTAGGAGAGATAAACAAAATCAAGCCTGGGATTGATCCATTCATTTTTGCCCAAGTTGTAGGTGATTTTGGCGCCCAATCCTTCACCCGTCCCGGCCACATTCGCAAAACTTTTACTGGGAAACGCAAAAGACAAATTCGGTCCAACCTGCCATCGCCAATCCGCCTGGGAATAGGCTGTGGCCGCCGTCAAAAATAAAACAAACATAATTCTTTTCATGGATTATTTCTCCGATATTCTCCAAGTGACGAATAGTTAACCACACTCGATCACATTGAGTTTCATCTTTCAGCGGCTGTACTCTTCAAAGCGAGCATCCAATTGTGCCGGCGACCGAGTCCCATCATACACCAGCACCAAAAACCTGAATCTTGCCGAGCGCCCTTTTTCCAGCGTCAGTAATAGTTTCTGCGGATTCTCATCATTTCGTGCGCTTTGAAAAACAAATTGACCCAAAGGATTGGCTGAAAAAAGTCCATAAGCACGGGCATGCCAATAGGTCGGATAGTTGACACTCTCGGGATGATTCATAATGACCAGTCCCGCCTGTTTGCCTTCCTGGTTCCCTTCAAGTCGCACCCATTTTGCACGTTTACCCCACACATTTTTCTCGCCAATGTCGCCATTTGAACTCAAATAGCTACCGGTCTGATCTTCTTCCCGCAGCCATTGCGCCACGCGAATCGCAAACATGCCTTCCTTGGTATCGTTAAAAACGACAGAATCAACCAAGGCTGTCAGGCTCATATCAAAATCGATGGCCACCTCATCGCTTCCCGGAATGAAGGTCATGCTTCGTTTTTCCAAGAGCAGAGGCTGATTATCCTTATCCAGCCATGTAGATTCTGTTTTTAATATTCCCGCTTGACCAGACTCTTTAAGATGGATTTCGTGATGCCGAATCTGCGGGGGAAAGTAGGTGTTGTTCCAAAAGCCATTACCATTCACCTCATCGTAGGTGAAAAAAAGACCCGTGTGGTGAGGATGATCCATAGCTTCACCCTCTACTTTTTCGAAGGGATACCCTCTGGTCATTTTAATTCCCGACGGGGTATAAATCGGATAAAGAATAGGTTTGGTCAGTTGATCACTGAAACGATAAGAAGCAAATGGTTTACCGTCAACTTGAATTTCAACCGCGTCATTCTGCTCGAGAAACGTGACCCGATCAGCTGAACTGCACATTGAAATACAATATAAAAACACGAGAATGATAATAATACTTGTCGGTTTCATAACTGGTGACTACTCCGTCATTTTCCTATTGTTAAAATTACAAAAATTATACACAAATGCAAGTTTTATCAATTTGTAAATAAAGATCGAGTCAAAGATGAGTCTTTGGTGATTTCCCCTTGAACAATCGTGATCGATCACCCATTGCTCTGATTAAAGGCGGGATGCCCGTCTGTTTCAGCGCAAATGCAGATCAGCATCGGAAAAATGGTGTTAAAAAGCGGGAGCACTTGCCGCAATAGCCATTCCGGCGATGCGATGTAACAGGACAGTCGTGATGATGCCCGCGGTGGAAACTATGACTGTATAAGGCAAGGCTTTTTCTTCGGGACATTCCATCAGGATGGGACATCCTATGTAAAAGAGATATATGCCGTATAATCCTAAAATATATAATCCGGATAATGCGGGGATTATGCTGAAAATCCCCAGTACAAATACAGGCATGAAGCTGTAGACGACCAGTTTATAGGCAGCGACTTCATCTTTTTGTCCCGCAAAATTAATCGCGAGGTGCGCGACGAGATAGGCTAATCCGTAAACTCCCAAAAGAGACAACAGGAACAATAAACCGGCCCATACCAAACCGGAAAATAGCGGGACATGATAATAACCGGCAAACGGAACATTATGACCGATAATCACGCGCCCAAAAAATCCGGCGAGCGCAGGTATCGCGGCCAGATAAATCGTCAGCTCACTTGTCAATTCTGTAATCGATCGAGAATCATCCTTGATTCGCGCAAAAGTTGTGGTGGGTGTGAGAACACACTCTTTAATTTCCTGAATCAGCTTTTCTAACATCACTCACTCCAAAATTTCGCAGGAAAGATATATATTATTTATGATAAATTCAAGTTCAAGTTTATCATTTTTGCTGTCAAGCACCGACCCAAACATTCTGCCGGCCGATCTTATCCCTCAATTGCTCAATCAATTCAAC
>RPQV01000192.1 GCA_003818595.1 Calditrichota bacterium | reverse complement strand
TTTCAGACCTTCAAACCTTCAGACCTTCAGACCTTCCGACCTTCCGACTTTCAGACCTTCAAACCTTCAGTCCTTTTTCCCCTTCTCCGCCATCCTTATCAACCGCAACTCCTCATATCCCACTTTTCCTCCTAGCGCCTCGAACACCGGTTTGAGATAGTCGCTCCCCAGCCGTGCAAACGCTTCTAAAACCTCCTGCTGTAGGTCCGGAGAGAGCTGACTGGACGCCAAGAGATATTCAGCCGGTAGGAAATTGCCGGCATTATGATATTCCTGCAGATAGCCAATGAACGTCGTTCGTTTGATTGAAAATTGAGCCATCAGCTGATCAATGCCGACCCCACTGCAGAATGCCTCACCCACCTGCATAAAACGCCGCTGCGATGTCATGCTCTTCATCGGCGCCGGCTTGGATATCCGCTCCGGAGTGATCCCTTTTTCCGCACAATAAGCGCGGATGATTTCAAGGAATTCCTCCCCGTAATGTGCCAGTTTGACGGCGCCCACACCATTGACTGTCAACATCATTTCCTGATCCACTGGATAAATCGTCGCCATCTCCGTCAGCGACCGATCTGAGAAAATCACGTAAGGCGGCACATTCTGGGCTGCCGCCAATACTTTGCGCTTTTGCCGCAACCGCTCAAACAACTCCTGATCGATTGAGGTTTGCACACCGGCAACGGTAATCGCCTGTTCCTGCAGACGGCCGAACACCGGCTGATTTTGAAAGAGCACTGCAGCTCCTTTGGCAGTGATTTTCAAGCTGCCGTGCTGCATGTCCTTAACCAGCAAATCCTGCAGCAGGAACTGCCGTGCCAGCCTCTGCCATTGCTCTTTCGAAAATTCTTTACCGATGCCATAAGTGCTCAGTTGGTGATGGCGGAAATCGATCACCTTCTGACTCTCTGATCCGCGCAGCACATCGATGATATGGTTGGCGCCGAACAGCTCGCCGGTACGTTTGACGCAGGAGAGAAACTTTTGTGCCGCTACCGTAATATCGCTCTTTTCTTCTTTCTCTTCGACGCAGTTATCGCACATGCCGCATGTCTGCTGTTCAACCATATCGCCGAAATAGGTGAGCAATGGTCGGCGTCGGCACTGTTCACTCTCGGCATAACGCACCAGCGCTTCGAGATGGATCTGCGCTGTCAGCCGCTCCTGCATATCCTCTTTCTGATCGATCAAAAAGCGGATTTTCTGCAGGTCGCCATAGCTGAAGAGCAGCAGACAGTCCGCGCGCAGCCCATCGCGACCGGCGCGACCAATCTCCTGATAATAGGATTCGATATTCTTCGGCAAATCATAGTGAACGACAAAACGCACATTCGGCTTGTTGATTCCCATACCAAAGGCGATGGTGGCTGTCATGATCTGCACATCATCGCGAATGAACGCCTCCTGGTTACGCTTACGCTCCGCATCCTCCAGTCCTGCATGATACGGCAACACCGAAAAATGGTGCGATACGAGGAATTCACTCAAAGATTCGACCTGTTTTCGAGAAAAACAGTAAATGATACCGGATTGATTGGGATGTTGTTCGAGAAAGGCGAGTAGCTGCCGCTTGGGATCGGTTTTTTCAATAACCTGTAGAAACAGGTTTTCACGGTTGAATCCAGCGATAAAGCAGTCGTTTTGGGCGAACTGCAGCGTCTCCATAATGTCCTGCTGCACCCGTTTGGTTGCGGTCGCTGTGAGCGCAATACAAACGGCCTGGGGAAAACGATCGCGCACCTGCACCAACTGCCGGTATTCAGGGCGAAAATCGTGTCCCCACTCGGAAATGCAGTGTGCCTCATCGATCGTAAGGCAATCGACAGTAAGACCGCTGAGCAGATTCAACATTCTTTCCGTCAACAGCCCTTCGGGCGCCACATACAACAACCGGATTTCGCCTTTGAGCACGCGGTCAGCTGCCGCCTGATACTCTCTGATGTCCAGAGAACTGTTGAGGAAAACTGCGGTTACGCCGGATTGCTGCAGCTGTTCAACCTGATCCTTCATCAGGGAAATCAACGGCGATACCACCACGGTCATGCCCGAAAACAGCAGAGCCGGCAACTGATAACATAGCGACTTGCCGCCGCCGGTGGGCATGATCACCAGCGTGTCGCGTTTACTCAGGACATTATCGATAATTTCCCGCTGCAAAGGCCGAAATTCATCATAACCGAAAACTGATTTCAGCACCTGTTCGGGCGAGACATTACGTTGATTACAGAGTTTTTCCATATGCAATTCCCCCAAAGTTAAATAATTTTAAATTCATAGTAGGAACTCGTCCTCCACCTTTCCATTCATCCCGCTGAAGCGTCGAGATCCCCCTGCAGGTGTACGACGAGTGCTCGCAATTAGCTTCCCTGCTAAACTATAGTATGCGAACGCAATCCCGCACCCAACATCCTCAGCGCCTCTGAACAATCCATTCTGTCCACATGGACTTCAATCAATCCGGCAATCCGCAGGTCTTTAGCCTTTTTCAACGCCGTCGCCAGCTCCTCCTCCGAATGCACTTCGCAGCTCCAGCATTCCCCGAATACTCGAGGCAGCAGGTGATATTTCCACGGCTGAATATCATTATACGGCCCTTCATGGATCAATCGTTCAATAGTGTATCCGTCATTGTTGATGAGAATAAAGATGGGATTCAATCCGTGACGAATCACCGTGGACACTTCCTGACCAGTCATCTGAAAAGCGCCGTCGCCGACCAAGGTGATCACCCTTTTGTCTTGCATGGCAAGACACGCACCCAGTGTCGCCGGAACAGAATATCCGATGGACAAATACAATGCCTGACATATGAAAGAGTCGGTATTTTTCAATTCCAACGCCGCCGCGGAAAACATCGCATCCCCGGTGTCCGCCACCAGCAGTGTATTTTCGTCGATCAGATCGCCCAGATGTTTATATACCATCGAGAGCTGCAATTTATCAGTGCGGACTATCGCAGGCGATGATTCCTTCACTTTTTCAATCCACGGGCAGGATTTGACGCGTTCTGCATGCGAGCAAAGAAAATCTTCGAACAAAAGTGACTGCATTCTGGGTGACAAGGCGTCGGTGAGTGACTCTACAAAAGGTCGCAGTTCTATTTTTTCATAAATGTGTCGGCTGATCCGCACAAATCCATCGCAAGCTTGAATGCCCGGAAATCCTTCGGCGCTGGTGTTGATCAGATCCACATCCGAGAATCTCACCCCCAAGTTGACGACGCAGTCGGAATTCTCGATGCGTTTGCGGGCGCAGGAGCAAAGCAGTCCTCCGGCATAGGTTCCCATAAATTGGGGATGACCTTCAGGCAGGATTCCTTTGGTCGAGAGAATGGTGGCATAAGGCAGCGCCGATTTTTCCAGCAGCCGTAAGAGCTGAGCATGAAGTTTAAAGCGCGCCATTTCAAGACCCACCATGATAAGCGGATTAGCCGCATTCTCGATCAGCTGTGTTGCGTCATTCACAGCCTCCTCCAGAGCATCTCTGTCGGTCTGATCCGCTTCCTGCAGCGACAGCAAAGACAAAGGTTCGCTGCAGGGTTCGTTTGTGATATCCGCGGGTAATTCGATATACACAGGCTTTTTGTGCCGCAGACAGGCGCTGATCGCCCTGTCGATCTGCTCGGGTGCTTCCCGCGCATTGGTCAGACTCACTGCCGCCGCGGTGACGGCTTCAAAAATGGTCTGCTGCAACTTTAGGTTTCCTGTCGTGTGGTGGGATATGACGGAATGTTTGGCCGCTTTGGTGCTGGGCGCTCCGCTGATGACGATCACCGGAACCGATTCGCTGCACGCACCGGTGATCGCATTCAAAAGGCTTAGTCCGCCGACATTATAGGTGATGCAGACCGCTCCGACGCCCCGCATGCGCGCATAGGCGTCGGCCGCGTATCCCGCGTTGAGTTCATTGCAGGTGCCGACAAATTTCAGCGAGGGACTCGCCACAATCAGATCCATAACTCCAAGCACAAAATCCCCCGGCACACCGAACACATGGCCGATGCCCAATTGTTCCAATCTCTTCACCAAATAGCGTCCAACCGTCATTTCATGCTCCCAATTATGTCGCCCAAGGGCGGTGTGATGACCGAAACCTCTCAAACATCCTGCACTCGTCGTACACCCACATCAATCCCGCCGAAGCACCAAGACCTTCATACCTCCCGACCTTTCATTTAATCATCATCAACCGTTGTATCTGTACTCTATCACCGACCTTTAATCGGCAAATGTAACAACCGCTTGCGACATCGAGGCCGTGTTCATCCTTGCCCGACCAGGTCATCTCATGACGACCCACGGGCAGATACGCGGAGACCAGGAGACGCACCAAACAACCATTGAGGTTATAAATTGCCAGATCTGCCTGCGTCGTATGCGGCAGATGGAAAATGATTCGCGTCGAGTTGTTGAAGGGATTGGGTGACGCAGGAAAAAGGTCAAATTCGAACGGCTGGATGGTGACGCGAATTGTCGCGCTGACTGTTCTGCCGCCATTGGCATCGATCTGCTGCAGCCGATAATCGTATGCTCCCGCATCGAGCTCCCGATCAAAATATGCATAGCTGTGCGGCTCAACCGTTGTTCCATAGCCGCTGAGAAACGTAATTTCGCTAAACTCTTTGCCGGGTATCCGTCGTTCAACGGCAAATCCCACATTATTGTTTTCGGACAAGGTCATCCATGTCAATTCAACATCATTGCCCAAAACCCGAGCATTCCAATTCACCAGTTCGACCGGTAAAAAAACGCCGTTGGGATTTTCAAAAGCTCCCATATCCGGAGACGTGCCGGAGGGGAGAGGACGCGGTTGGTTTTCAATGTCAAAAATCGGGGCAGTGATCGTTTGACCGTTTACATTGATAACCTGGATGCCGACACCGATGCAATGGCTCCAATTCGACAACCGATAGTTGCCCATTGCCGGTTGTACGAATAAAGGATCGAGCTGGGTATTAAAATAGGCGTCGCAGGGATCCCCATTGCTGTTCACCTGAGTATTAACACCGATCTGACCGCAATTGAAGAAATTTCCAGTTTCATTGTTAAAAAAATTGCAATAGCGGATGGTGGGAGTGCCGGCATTCATATAAAAGCCGTAATCCCCAAGGTTATCCGTCACCACCGAATTCACCAGGGTCAATGTTCCTTTGTACATATAGAGACCGCCGCCGGCCATATTCTTGTCACCTGTATCAAAACGCGCCTCGGCGATGTTACCGACGATCGTCGCTTGCTGAATGATTGGGCTGGAATCAAAACTGTAAACACCTCCGCCACCGTCAGCGGCAAGGTTGCCGGCGATGAACACATTCACCAATCGTACCGCACATTTGCTCTCACAGCAAATGCCTCCGCCCACTGATACCGCGGCATTATTCTGCATAACTACATTGTAAAATTCAGGAGCAGAATAACTGCAGAAAACGCCACCGCCTTTGGTGTCGCAGAAATTGTCGGCGATGACGCAATTCTGGATCACCGGATTTGATTGGTTTTCACAGCAGATGCCGCTGCCGTAGCCCCGATAGGGATAGGTTCGAATGGATTCGTTATGCACAAAACGCACGCTTTCCACCACCGGGCTCGAGTTTGTACAATAAAGACCGGAACCATAATGGGCTAAATTATCCCTAATGGTCAGAAATTTCAATCGCGGGTTGCTGTTCTGGCAGAAAATACCGCCGCCGTCATTGCTTTTACCCTGTCGTATGACAAAACCGCAAAGCATTGCCGAAGCGCTCAAATTTTTGCAGGTCACCACACTTTTCAAAAGGCCGCCGTCGATGATGGTTTGAGAAATGTAATTGGTATCTCCGGTCGTGAAGGTCAGGGAGGCGATAGTCAGATTTTTATTCAAATAGTCAATGTTTTCCCGGTAAATACCCGGTGCCGTGAGCACGGTGTCGCTTCCCGCCGCGGCTGTGATCGCATCGTTGATTTTGGCAAACGCTGTCGCCCAACTATTGCCGTTTCCCGACACGGAAATAGAGGCATCAACATACCAAACGTCGGCGCGAGCCGGCAAGGCGACGCAAAAGTTTATTGCCCCGAACAGCGCCATAATTCTTTTAAAACAGCCGCTCGTTTTCATATCTTTGCCCTTTCGAGTTAACATTGACATACGATTTATCAATCGTCGTCAATTACTTGCATTCACCCGAACCATTATGGAATGAGAAACGAACAAAGAAGAATCAAAATGCACAATTCATTAACGTAAATGCTCACAATATGTAGATTGCAATTTGCTTATCACCATAAAAGACGGCAACATGACTATTCAATATAGAAAAAGAAGCACTAAAATGTCAAGTCTGTCGTCAGAGTCCTATCCCCTGCATAAACAATAATTCCCCAAAAACTAATCCAATCATCCTCCGACCCTCAGATATTTACTTCCCCCTTCATCCTGATATCCTGCGACGACCCACCGACCAGAACAGTGTACTTGCCCCTCTCCACAGTCCATTTGTGTGCTTTAGGATGAAAATAGGCAAACGCGGATTGCTCCAGGGTCAGGGTGATTATCTTGCTTTCACCGGCTGAGAGGTTGACTTTCTGGAAAGCCTTCAGCTCTTTCTTCGGCCGCGGTTGTTTGCTCTTCTGCGCGGCGACATAGACCTGCACGACCTCCTGTCCTGCCATGGCGCCGCTGTTGGTCACGGTCACCCGAACGGTCACGGTATGGTCGCTGTTACCCTTCACCTGCAGATCGCTGTAGGAAAATGTGGTGTAGGACAATCCATGGCCAAAGGGAAAGAGCACTGGAATA
>RPQV01000191.1 GCA_003818595.1 Calditrichota bacterium | reverse complement strand
TTTCATCGATTAGTTCTACCAGTGCATATTTTACCGGCACTGATTCTGTGTCGCTCACAACTCCCCTCAGCATAATTCGGCCGAATAGATTAGAACTGGTTAAAGCTAATAGAATAATGACAATTTGGATATATAGTCGAGTGGACATCAAAGCTTCCTTTCCAATTCTTGTCGATACTCAAAATAAGCAGTCATAATAGGCCTCTCAAGTCCACTGCCAATGAACTTTTTTGGAGACCTATCATGACTGAATTAGGCAAACGTTTCATCGAAGACCTGCAGCTTAAGGGATATTCGGTTCGTACGCAGGACATGTATGTTCGAGCCGTCCGCCAACTTTCCCAACACTACAAAAAGACTCCCGACCTTATCGCCGATGAAGAACTGCCTGCTGTCCGGATTGTGAAGAAAGAACAGTCAGCCAAGCCTGTAAAGATTTTAAGTGTCCGAACCGCGGCAAACCAATGATTGCCGTTCAGGAGATCCCTGCCAAACGAGGCCCGCCATTTTCAATGCCATTCAGTCAGTACAATGAGGTAAATTTAAAATAACGGCCATGGTCGTAAGGCATGAGTGCGTTCAGACGTTAAAACACAAGAAAATCATCGCCGTGAAAATTCCAATATCGCTTCCCAGGGGGCTTTGTCCAACAACGCATTGCACGCCGCCGCTGCCGCGTCGGGTGCGAACGCTTATTCGTTAGATGGCTCTGAAATTATGTTACTTTTTCTAGTATTCTATTCGCTTCCAGGTATCCCTTCTCTATGAGATCTGCAGCTTGATTAATATCAACCATATTAAATTCGGAAAGATCAGGTTTGATAAGAATGTCCACTTGTGCAGTCTGAAGCTCAGTTGCAGTTTTTAGTGTAAACTCAAAAGACCTCAATAGTACTTCAATTATGTTTTCCGGTTTTTTATGAGCGTATTCAGTATTTAAATCGACTGCAATGATAATGTCAGCGCCCATCTCTTTCAAGGGAGAAACGGGGACATTTTCAACAATTCCACCATCGACTAATAATCTGTCATTCATTTCGACTGGTACAAAAATGCCTGGAATGCAAGTGCTCGCCATTACACCTTCGGCAATATTGCCTTTATCTATTATAACTTTTTCGCCGCTTGTAATATCTGTAGCGACCATTGCGATCGGGATTTCTGCCTCTTCAAAGCTGACGTTCCCAATATTCTCTTCTAAAAGTTTCCCCAGTTTTTTATTTGATAACAGTCCGGATTGAAAGAGCGAAATGCTGGAAACATCCAACCAATTCAAGTCGTGAGTGATTTTATCAATTTCTTGCCATGTTTTGCCAAAAGCAAAAAGGGCGGAAATGAATGCACCAATACTTGTTCCGGCAACAAAATTGATAGTTATGTTGTGTTCTTGGAGTGCCTTTAACACACCAATGTGAGCGGCACCGAGTACAGCACCGCCGCCAAGTGCCAAACCTATCTTTTTATGTTTCTTGATTTTTTTCATGCAATTTATGTTTTAATCCTATGGTTTGCTTATATCATATTCCTGAAAAGAAGGCGATTTCTTTCTCCAATGTTTTGTGCTTTATTATAGTCTAAGAATAGATTTTTATCCAAAATGAATTTAGCAAAAATTAGTTTAATCACGACTTGCGAATTTTAATACCATACAACACCCGCATAACCCGTTTGAAACGCATCGGACTAAACTGAAATAACGAACAGCATTTTCACCTTCCCCAAATCTTTAAAAACATCGGCGTTTCAAATCGGGTTGATGCGATTGTTAGCCCTTTACACCCATTGTTCTTGAAATTCCAAAAGTTTATCTTATTGGGATGCCTTTAATAATTTCTCTTTCACTTCCGGCATTTCTCGCATTAATTCCATTAGGATTTCAACAGGCTTAGGCATAGGCGATCGGCCAATCTCCCAATCTTGTAAAGTTCTGAGCTTGACTCCGATAGCTTCGGCTAACAATTTTTGTGTAAGCCCTAATTCTTCTTTTCTTATTTTTTGTAATCGTTTTGCACGCATTTTTTGCAAGTCTTCTTCGCTCATATATACGACATCGCGCGCACCATTTTCTGAAATAGTTGTAACTCTATATTTATTCGAATGAACCATGGATCGTCTCCTTTATAAAATCATATAATCTCTTTTTCTGGATTTCTGAAATATCACTTTGCATCGATTTTGAATAGATATCCAGAAACCATATTTCACCTTGTAGATCAACGTAATAGTATATAACTCGAGCGCCGCCGCGTTTTCCTCTGCCGGAGATTTTCATTCTGATTTTTCGGGCGCCGCCTGTACCCTTGAGAATGTCACCTTTAAATGGATTTTTGAGCAGTTCATATTGTAGCTCCAGCATCTCGACATCGGAAGCGATCTTGTCAAACTTTGTAACAAATTCAGGCGTTTCGATAAATACTATTTCCATAGCTCAATTATACGGAATATCCGCATTACAGGCAAGCATAATTTCAAGAATATTTATGGACGCTTGCCTTTTTATTACGGGCTAACCCTTAAATCACCGGATGGAACCGCATCAGGCTAACCTAATAAAACGAACTGAATTTTGTATTGTCCCGAAATCTGCCGAGAAGAATCAGCGGTTTCAGTCCGGTGCATTTTTTCGTTATGCTTTTTGACTTTGATAAAATGATGATATACGATAGTTTAGAATTGATGGCTGTTTTTGTAATAATTCTAAAAGTACTTTGGTCGAACCCGTTGGTTTCCTCGTACCCTGCTCCCATTGACGCACTGAAGATGGACTCACATTTAATAATTTCGCGAAAACACTTTGGCTTAGCTTTGTAGTTTCTCGTATTTTTTGAATATCACGAGCATTTATTTCAACATCAGGTATTATAATTCCAAATTACTTTAACTCCTTCTCCGTGAATGATGTTTTTATTCCGCTATTAATGAGATTTTGAACTGTATCACCAATCGCATCTTTTATTGAATCTCTCATTTATTCTACTCCTCTAAACGAAAGAAATTACCCAATTTCTCCTGTCTATTATATTCATCTTCACTTATCTGTAATAAATCTTGGCTAATTTTTTAAAGCTTTTTAATTCATCTTTTTCTAAATTTTCTCGTTCTGTTTTTGAGAATCCATATATATAAATCGCCTTGTCTAATTCTTTGAATACAACAAGCGTCCTATAACCACTGCTTTTACCACTTCCAATTCTCTTTATCCGGATCTTATATAATCCTCCACCTAAATTCAAAGTGCCAAAATTCCTTGAAAGATCGTCCAATGTTTTTAGCAACATGTCATCAGAAATTGAATTTTTCTTTGCCCACTTTAGAACCATTTGGTTTTCAGTTTTAGCATATTTAATATATCACATTGTGATATGACAAGTCAAGTATTTTTTTATTCCATTGCATTTTTTGAAAATTTATACTTATTATTATTAGACAAGCATAACATATTACTTTGTAGAATTAGTCGCCGAGTTGACAAGCCCGATGTTGAACCTTGATATTGCCAATGGCCGTGGCCTCCGCCGGACCGGCGATCACCTGCACTCCGGTGGCCTGTTCCGTCAACCGGTTGAGCAGCTGATTTTGCGAACCGCCTCCGACGATGTGCAGCCGTTGGATCGGCTGCGGCAGCAGCGAGTTCAGCGATTCCACCACCTGCTGATACTTGGCCGCCAGACTTTCGAGCACACAGCGGATGAATTGACCTTTGGTGGTCGGTTCCGGCTGACGGGTTCGCCGACAATAGTCGATGATGGCGACGGACATGTCCGTCGGCTTGGCAAAGGCTTGGTCGTCGGGATCGATTCTCTGCGGAGCGCTGCCGCTCTCTTCGGCCAGGCGAACGAGCTCTGTATAACTCAACGGCTCACCGGCCTTATCCCACGCTTCCCGCAGTTGCTGTACGATCCACATGCCGGCGGTATTTTTCAGGAATCTGATTTTGCCGTCGATGCCGCCTTCGTTGGTAAAATTGTAGCGAAGAGCGTCGTCATTGATGATCGGCTGCGGTGAATCAATCCCGAGGAGCGACCAGGTCCCGGAACTCAAGTAAGCCCAACGATCTCCTGCAGCCGGAACCGCGGCGACAGCGCTGGCGGTGTCGTGACTCGCCGGAGCGATCACTTGAACCGGCGGTAGACCGGTTTCCTCCGCAATCTCGCGGCGTAGCCTGCCGATCGTAGTTCCCGGCGGGACGATCTCGGCCATGATGTGCAGCGGAAGTCCCAGCCGCGCGAACAATTCCTCGTGCCAGTTCCTCTTGTAAGGATCGAGGAGCTGAGATGTGGACGCAATGGTATATTCGGATACCTGAACACCGGTGAGTAAATAATTGAGCAGGTCGGGCATAAACAGCAGCCTGCCGGCAACCTGCAGCAGCGGACTCTCTTCCTCGACCAGTCGATACAGCTGGAAAATGGAATTGAAGGGCATGAACTGGATGCCGGTGAGGCGGTACAGCTCTTCGCGGCTTAATTTCTGAAAGGTGCGTTTCATCACGTCATCGTTCACCATGTCGCGATAGGCGTAGGGTGAAGCGAGAAGAGAGCCGTCGCGGGCAATCAAGCCGAAATCGACTCCCCAGGTGTCGATGCCGATGGACAGGATGTCAGTGTGTCCCGCCTGCGCGGTTTTTGCCAAGCCGGTCTTGATTTCTTCGAAAAGGCTGAGGATATCCCAATGATAATGCCCCAGTATATTGACCATTCGGTTGGGGAAACGATGGATTTCCGTGAGCGTGATGATCTCATCGTCGACGCTCCCCAACATCGCTCTGCCGCTGGAAGCGCCCAGATCGAACGCAAGGTGTTTTGTGCCCATCAACCATCTCCTATAATGAGGAACGTATAAATATAGCAGATTTTATTTGATCAGCAACATTTTCCTGGTGCAGGTGATCCCTGCGCTCGTCGAGCGATAGAGATAAACGCCCGGCGGCAGGTCTGCAGCATCGAACACGATCTCATGCCACCCTGCAGCCTGCTCGGCATCGATCAGGGGGATGATAAATTGTCCCAGCACATTATAGAGTTCGATGTTCACTTTATCTCTGATCGGCAGACCATAACGGATTTTGGTCATGCCGCCGAAGGGATTGGGGTGGTTCTGCAACAGAACCAGGTTTTGTGGAGGGTTCGGAGCGGTCATATCTGTGTCAAGGACTAATGATATGGATTTCTGCTGCCGGTTGAATGAAAATGATTTTTGCGCCGAATGATCTCCAACCGTTGCGGAAACCTGATATTCACCGTAATAGACGCGCGGCGAAAAGACGCCTTGTCGGTTGCTGGCGCCGTTCTCCTGACTCCACCAGCGATTGAACACATAATCAAAGAACACTTGCCCCGAGGGCTTTAAAGACCAGTCGCGGTTGAATAACGGCGCATCATTCTGCCAGTGCGCGCCATCCCAAAAACCCCACATGATGAAATCGCGCACCGACGGGTGGCTGAAGGCCGCGATGAGGATGTCGCGCATATAATCGGCCGCCAGGTCGTCATTGATGTTCACGGCGTCATATTCGGTGATGCTGACCTCTTTGCCCAGAGCGGCAATGCTGTCGAAAATTTGCAACAGTCTAGCCGGCGGCGTCAGGCCGTACTTCATATGTCCCTGGACGCCGATGCCGTGCAGCGGCGCTCCGGCCTGATCGATTTGCCGGATGATGCGCAGCAGTCGATCCAAAGCCAGGCTGTCCATTCCGGCCTGGGCCAGCATTTCATTTTCGGTGATATACAGTCGAGCGCCGTCGTCGGCCTCATGCGCCCATTTGAACCATTGCGCATACATGGAATCCGTGCCAAAGGCCTTTTCCAAATCTCGGCTGCTCACCGGTTCGTTGAGCACATCCCAATCGGCCAGTTGCCCTCGTATCCCCCGATAGCCGAGGAGATCGTTAAAGTGATCGTGAATTCGATTTTCGAGATAGGATACATCAGCGGCATTTTGTTTCATATCCGGCGGCATGGATATCCAATTCGGCCAGATCAGGTTGTGTCCCCGCACCCGATAGTGTTGATCATGCAGCCATTTGATAATCTGAACCGCCTGCTCTCGGTCGCCATGTCGGGTATCATCCTCCCAAACAGGCCATTTGAGCGCGTTTTCCAAAACAGCCACATTGAACGAATGTCCCTGACCATCCAGATCCATCAGTTTGTTGAGATAGATATCGCCGTCGACGCTGGGTTGAAGCCAGGGGGAAACTGTCACCGCAGTGCCGAAACCAAAATGATGCTGCAGCATGGTTACTTTCACCTCAGCGCCCATTATGGGCTCGCCCAAGGCATTGCGGACAGAAACCGTCAATTCGCCCTTGCGAAATTCCTCAATGCGCTGCAGCGCTTGCTCACGCCATGCGGCATTTTCTTCATGACCTTCATATTCGAGAGAGGGACTGATGACCGGCAGCTCATAGGTGCGATACTTTTTGCCAAAGTTGAGAATCGCCGGCGCGGAAATCTGTATTTTACCGGCCATGCCTCCCAAATTGAGTTGATAATGACAATCGGCATTTTCATTTTGAGCCGTGAAGGGCAGCATCCATAACGACCAGCCCGGTTGGACTTGTGCATTGGCGTAAAGGGATTTGGCAAATGGAGATTCGGCAAGTTCATAAACATGGGTGATCAAGTGATTTTCATCGAGACTGTTAATCCACAGGACGAGCAACAGGGCGTCGCCTGCCTGCACCGGGAGCGATGGAAAACGGACGAATGCACTCCAAGAGTGAGGCTGTTTTGTCGGTGCGGTGATTTCGAGAAATTGGTGAAAAGGATGTTGCTCCTAT
>RPQV01000190.1 GCA_003818595.1 Calditrichota bacterium | reverse complement strand
AATATCATTTATATCGGCGAATTTAAGAATCTGCGCGTCCTTTATGATTTGGTTGCCGTGCTGCCGATTCGATTCGAAACGTTGCCGTGGTGGCATGGGACGCTGACTTTTCAGGGGGAAGACTCGCTGGTGACGCTCAGCACCATGCGGAACTGGGAGGTCAACCGATATGTGGCTGATTTGGGCATCATTGCCAAGCTGCCGGGACAAAATAGTGAGAATTATATCATTATTGCTGGTTTTGGATACAATGCACAAATCAAGCTCGTTGAAATGCTCACTCAAAGAGCGTCATTGGAATTATTGGAAAAACAAATCCTGCGGGATCGTGGGACTTTCCCTCCATTTTTTCTCATGGCTTTTGAGGTAAAAGGCTTTGATCGCGCGAGCACAACCGCTGAGATCAAATATTTTGCTCCTATTGATAAAAGTGATTATCTCCAGAGTTTGATTCCGACAAATTGAGCAGCCATAAAACGGTTCTTTATTCCCTCTCGCTTGTGCCGTCTTTTGTCGCCTTCATTCACGCTCTGTTCGGCGCTCTACTAAAATCCCTCATGTTCTGTTCTGTCTATGATTTCATCCTGAAGGATTCGGCTCAAGTCACAGAAATAATCACTGTATCCGGCGACGCGGACGATTAAATTGCGATGCAACTCGGGATCGGCTTGGGCCGCACGCAGGGTGGCGGCATCCACCACATTAAACTGGATATGATGTCCGTCGAGTTTGAAATATGTGCGCACGAGCTGCGTCAATTTGTCGAGGCCATCTTCAGTTGCCAGAACATGGGGTGCGAATTTTTGGTTGAGCAGCGTTCCACCGGTGCGGGCATGATCCATCTTGGCCACGGAACGCAAGACCGCGGTCGGACCGTGTCGATCCGCACCCTGAACCGGGGAAACGCCTTCCGAGAGCGGCGTCCATGCCTTGCGGCCTTCCGGACTCGCGCCGGTCACTGAACCGAAATAGATATGACAGGTGGTGGGAAGCAGATTAATGTGGTACTCACCGCTGCGCAAATTGCTGCGGCCATCTACCGCATGATAATAGGCCTCAAATACGCGCACCATCAAGTCGTCTGCATCGTCATCATCGTTGCCGAAACGAGGCGTGCGATTCATGAGCATCTGTCGCTCACGTTCAAAACCAACGAAATCGGCGGCCAACATCTCCAACAGAGCGGACATGCTCAGGGTCTTTTCCTCAAAGATGTGTTTTTTGATGGCGGATAGTTCGTCAGTGATGGTTCCTATGCCTACCCCTTGAATATATGAAGTATTGTAGCGGGCGCCCCCGGCGTGATAATCCCTGCCGCGCGCGATGCAATCGTCGGTTAATAGAGAAAGGAACGGAGCGGGCATATATCGAGCGTACAGACGTTCAATGGTGTTGTTGCCGCGAACTTTAATGTCGATAAAATGAAGTAATTGTCGTTCAAAAGCCGCAAACAGTTCTTCAAATGAAGTAAAGGTTCGCGGATCCCCGGTTTCCAGTCCGAGTCGCTCGCCGTTGCGGGGATCGATGCCGTTATTCAGCGTCAGCTCCAGCACCTTGGGAAGATTGAAATAACCGGTCAAAATATAGGCTTCTTTGCCAAAGGCGCCCACCTCAACGCAGCCTGAGGAGCCCCCACAACGCGCGTCGGCGATGCTTTTACCCATGCGAACCAGTTCCTGCACGATGAGATCGGAATTGAAAATTGATGGCTGGCCGAATCCCGTGCGGATGATTTTGGCAGCGCGGCGCAAAAAGCGATCAGGGCTTTTTTTGCTGACCTGGATAGATGATGATGGCTGAAGCAGACGCATCTCCTCAATCACATCCAGCAGGAGGTAGGTCACTTCATTGACGCCGTCAGATCCGTCCGAACGCAGGCCTCCGAGGTTGATCTGAGCGAAATCAGTGTAGGTGCCGCTCTCAGCGGCGGTAACCCCCACCTTGGGCGGCGCCGGCTGGTTATTGAATTTTATCCAAAAGCACTGCAGGAGTTCTTCGGCCTGGTCATGTTCGTCGGCGTGGTAAAACGGCAACAGATGGTGATCGAGTTTTCCGGGGCAGAACGCGTCCCACGTATTGAGTTCCGTTGTCACGCCAAAATGTACGAACCTGTAATATTGCAGTGCTTCGTGAAAATCAGTGGGCGCGTTGGCTGGAACGCGACGGCACACTTTAGATATTTTTACCAACTCGGCACGGCGTTGAGGAGCAGCCTCGATCTCTGCCTGGGCGGCGGCCAAGTCGGCATAGCGGCCGGCGAAACGTATCAGCGCACCGGCGGTCAGGTGCATGGCGCGCAGCTGCTCCTGCTTGTCATAGGCCTCCGGATCATTGAGAAAGTCGAGCTCAGCCAGACGACGATTAATTTCTGCTTGAAAGTCGAGCATTCCCAGACGATAGATTTTATCGTCAAGGACAGTGTGACCAGGGGAACGTTGTTCCATGAACTCGGTAAATATTCCGGCCTGATACGCGGCATGCCATTCTGCTGTCATCTCTTTGAGAATGATTTCACGCATTGATTTACCGCGCCAATAAGGGATGATCTTTTGTTCATACGCGGTGCGGGTAGCGACTTCAACATGGAAAGAGGTTTTTTCACGACTATTCAGGATATCGAGGTCTGTCAGGGTGTGACAGCACAACTCGGGGAAAGTAGGCGCATGTTTTGGCGCCGGGCCTTTTTCGCCGACAATTAACTCACCCGGATAAATTTCGATATGCTTGTGCTCCAATAAATAGGCAAATGCTTTAGCACGGCGTATCGGCTCTGACGTTAATTCAGTATATAGTTGATAAAAAGCGGTCAGCAGTTCCGCCCGTTCGCTGGACAGCGTTTCTTTGCTGTCGAGAGATTTTTGGCGAAGCATTTTGACACGGTCGGTCATGGACATAAAGACCTCCAAAAGAATGAAAAAGAGCAGGGCGGAGAATATGGTGATAAAAGATCGACAGAAAATAGATTCTCTTCACCCGGCAGATTGTCAATATACATTCAGCGAGGGAATGACTGCACGGTCATCTGATCAGCTGCATTTTAATCACTTTGTCCTGCAGACGGCAAAAATAGAGACCACTGCTCACAGGCAGGGAGTGATTATTCAGACCATCCCACTGAACCATGTGGGCGCCGGCGTCTTGTACACAGTCTACCAAAGTCTTGACACATTGTCCCTTGACGTCATAAATGTCCAACCGGACATGGCCTGCTGCCGAGGTTGAATAATGAATAGAGGTGCCGGGATTGAATGGATTCGGATAATTTTGTTCGAGAGCAAAGGAATGTGGTTGATGCTCGATATCGAAGCGATTGACATGGGTTCCATCGCCGATGAGCACGTTCAACTCGGCGACGCATGTCCAGGCGTTGTTATTGACTTCAGATTTGGCGACAAGCCTAACATAGCGGGCTTTTCTTTCTTCAAATGTCACCCGTTTTTCGCTGAACGATTTGGGCCATTTGCCCGCAGCAGCGGGTTCACCCCAATTCGTCCCATCTGTGCTCGTGTAAAATTCATAGTCGGCAATGGTACCATTATAATTGCCGTCCTGCCGGGTAAGATACAGGAATCCGGCGATGCTATAGTTTTGACCCAAGTCTATCTGAATTTCATGGGGATGTTTTGGACTTGCACCTTGCCATCGCGTGTGCCAAAGGGTATTGACTTTGCCGTCAAAAGCATTAATGGCCGCGCCATTCTCGCCGACTTTTTCCTCGCTGTCGACATAGCGAAGCGTCCAATTTCCTTGCGGCAACACACCGAGGCCTGATTGGGTGACGGCGGTGGCGATATTTGAATATTCCGAGGCGCCGATTGAATTATAGGCGACCATGCGATAGGAATAGGCGGTGGAGGCGGATAATTTTATGGCGGTGAAGAAGGTCGAATTTGCGCCGATTCGCGCGATTTCCACGAACGCATCTGTCTCCTGCCCCCGCTCGATTTTGAAACCGATTTCATTGTCCGAATGATCGATCCAGGACAGCATAATTTCTGTGCTGGATAGCGCTTCCGCCTTTAAATTTTCCGGCGTCGGCGGCAGGCTCTTTGGATCCACATACGCCATCGGTGACTGATTATCCCGATACACCTCGCCCGCCGGAGTCAGTTTGATGGGATTAGAATTCGAAATCATCGCCCGGGTGTCACCTACCCAATTGTAAATCGAATAGCGCTCTACAAACCTGGCGGTGTCCAGCATGGCTAAAATATTTTTGATCATTTGCTTCTGCTGATCGTATGTCGGCTCGCAACAAGTCCAATTCGCGCCGTTGTTCCATTCGGTCACCCACAACGGTCGACCAGTTCGCTGGTGTATATCCTTGAGCCAATTATAATACTGAGTTGCCGTCCAACCGCCCTTGTAATAGTGAACGGCGACAAAATCGACGCGATAATTCAAGGCATCGGCCTGCTCCATGAAATCGTAAAGCCACGACAGACCGCCGTCCGATGTTGCAGGAGACCCCAAACGCAATCCGGATTGCAGAAGATTCGGCCATTCTGCCAGGACTTGTGCCACGCTCATGTTGGCCTGATCGGTTTTATCCGGTTCGTTAAACGCCAAAACATGAGTGGAATTTTTCTTATTGTTGATATTGCTGTACGAATTCCACCATTTGTTGTGTCGCATGGGTATATATTCAACATCCAAGGTTGAAGGCGCCACATTGTCCCAGTCATAGCGCCAGGCGCATCGCAGCGTGTCCGCCTCTTGAATGCCGCCGCCTGCCCAACCTTTTTTGTTCACCCAGCGCCACGGCAGCACACGAATAAAGGAGACTTGATCATTCAATTCCGCCGGCATCTTTTCGATCACAATGTCGTCATCCTGGGCCACATAAATGCGGCTGCAACCGGCGCCATCTGTCTTGTCCGCAAATGTCGCCATATAACCCCGTTTCAATCGAAAAGAGCTGATTTTGTCATTCATTCCGCTGAGCAGATTCGTGCTGAGGTAATAATCGTTGATCCCGATGGACAGGAATGAACCCGTTAAAGACATTTCATCATAGACCTGCAGCGGCTTGAATGCGGGAGAGTGAGGAATGATAACCGCACCGTTTAGATATTGGACGACTCGCACATTCTTATCCAGAACAGCGTTTTCGTTCTTCACTTGAATCAGAGCAAGAATATGAGCCGATGCCCATGTCGGCCTGATGTTATCGAGAAAGAGCCAGGCGTCGTCACTCAATAGGGTGACTGTACTTCCCGGCAGCGGATCGATCCCCTCGGTAAGATGCAGTTCTGATTTTCCATCAATGATAACGCGCGTATTTTCCAGGCGGGCATAGGTTTGGATTTCATCTTTTATTGTCAACTCTGATTGGGCGACTGCTGCAACAGCGGTCGAGAGAAGAATCCGTATGAATAAGGAAAAGAGTCTCATTATCGCACCAATAAAAGTTTGATGGACTGCCGCAGTTGAGCAGAAACCAGGGTGCAGTAATAAATCCCGCTGCTCATTAATGAGCCGTTGTAATCGGTCGCATCCCATTCAATATCTTGAGCATCTGCAGTGCGCAAGCCGGAAAAAAGAGTTTTCACAATCTGACCGCTGATGTTGTAGATATTCACTTGACACTCCGTCGGCTGCCCCAATTTGACATCAATGCGGGTGGTATGATTGAAGGGATTCGGATAACTTTTCAAGAGCGATAAATCGTGGGGTTGCGCATTTTCACGTTTTCCAACTGTCGTGTTTGCGATAATTCGCCCGACCAGGGTGACCACGGAACGTGCGGGAATAGTGTAGAGGCTGTCTACAGGGACGAAAGCGTACTCTTTTAGATTGTCTTCAGGAGCATTGGTGGTCACATAGGTAGTAAATCCGGCAAGACGCGCCTTGTCGGCAAGTCCCGACAGCGTCAAAGATATCGGTGACGCCTTTTCTGCAACATTCACAAACACAATGATCATCTCATCGCCGGCGTGATTGAGGAAAGCCGAGCCCATCAATCCATTTTTGCTTGCGGCGCCTGAGATTTTGATCCGTTTGGCGCCGGGTCGAATGTAGCGACTGAAATTTCCCAATGCCCACAGAGTTTTAGACTGGATAATAGAGCGAGAGGCTGGATTGTTTTTATAGTTGGTATAAATCAGGCCATCCTTGTAATCCTCCGGTGACACAGCCGTCCACCAATGCCAGGCGCCGGCGTCGAGATAAGTTAAATCGTGATGAATCACGCGGGCAATATTCAGTGCGGTTGTGATTGATAAATCTCGGCCGTTTCCGCCTTGGCCTTCAGGTCCATCCAGAATGCAATATTCCGTTACCCAATAGCTCCAACCTTGTTCAAAAAACTGATTGAAATACGGTCGTGCCGCCAGCCGATGTTCAACAAGCTGTCCATTCAATCGGTCAGACCAATAGGAATGTCCGCCAAAGTGTTTGGCGATTTTGCCGGATATTTCGGGATTGGCGATCAACTCTTCAAGATAGTTGCCATAGGATTTACCATATTCGGCGGCCATGGATGAATTATTGCGATGCCAGCTCGGGATATCTCCGCTTTCAGCCAGACTGATTTTCGTGGCAACCTGTTGCTGTTGTAGTTCATCATAGAGCGCCTTGACCACTGCGATAATATCGGCGTTTGCCGCCCGGTTTCCTTCCTGATTACAGCCGTTATTCCATTCCCATTGCGGTTCGTTGACCGGGCTGATATAGTCAAAATCAAGGTGTTCCGAGTCGCGGAAAAATTTCAATATGTCGACGAGGTAGCGGGCGAATTGCGTTTCATATCCTGATTTTAAATTTGTGCTGCCCAGTTTATCAGTACAATTGGTATAGCCGTT
>RPQV01000189.1 GCA_003818595.1 Calditrichota bacterium | reverse complement strand
TTTTGCCGCACGATTACGGCACGGTATCGCCGTTGGTTCACAGCGATCTTTATTTTGATCTGGGACATTTTAATGAGGCCAAACGATGGGCGCATGAGGCGGCTTCAGTGCGCGGTGAATCGGTCTGGAACGTTCAACGTCTTGCCTTGACTTATCTCATTTATGATCATCGCCAGGCTGCCGAACTCTATTTCCGTAAGTTGGAAAAAACGCTGTTTCATAAAAAATGGGCATTGCGTTTCCGTCCATTTTGGAGCGGTCAAAAACCGATCGCTTCAGATCCCTATTTGAGCAGTCTGATTAAAAGCCGAGTGGATCACGATGCACTCACCTTCAATGACTATCCCGAAAAGGATCTGCAAATCCTGCTGGCCCAAAATCCGGAGAATCAATTCGCTCGCGACTATATGCTGGCAGACCTGTTGATGAGGAAACAATTGAAGCAGTTTGCGGATGCGGTGAAAAATCAGGGTCTGCTGCGCATGGGGATGCTGCCGCGCCACTATCAGGAAGCTCTGGTCTTTTATCTGACGCAGACAGCTGAAACAGATGACGAGTGGCCGGCATTCAGACCGAATAACGATGTTCTGACGCAATTCAAAGAGTTTCAAAACCTATATGCCAAAAATCGAAAAAACCTGCAGAATGCCCAATACCTGTTTGAAGCGTCATTCAATAATACCTACTGGTATTACCTCCTTTTTCATTCACTCGGAAAAGAGGATTAACCGGAGGAGAGGATATGAAAAATTTGATCAGATTATCGGCTTGTTATTGTATATCCATCCTTTGGTTTTATGGTTGTTCGGCCCCTAAAATTCCGTCGACCGCTGCAGAGCCGACGGCTCGAGAGGCGCGGATTGATCCCGATTATAGCGGAGTTGTCATCCCTCCCAACATTGCGCCGTTGAATTTCCGCATCAACGAACCCGGCAAATCTTTTCTCGTCAGTCTCCATGGGGAAAACGGATCGTCGATTCGTATTGAATCTCACGACGGCAAGATCTGTTTCCCGCCGATGAAATGGAAAACGCTTTTACATGCCAATCGCGGCCAATCGCTGCATGTGGATATTTGGGTGCGCGACTCTCATAACAAATGGCGCCAATTTCGAACGATCACTAACAGAATCGCCGAGGAAGAGATCGATTCGCATATGGTCTATCGGCTCATCAATCCGGCGTTTCAATATTGGAACAAGATGGGGATTTATCAGCGCGATCTGGAATCGTTTGAACAAAAACCGATCATGACCAACGTGATGACAGACGGCAACTGCATGAACTGTCATAATTTTTGTCTCAATAATCCCCTGAACATGATTTTCCACATGCGCACCGGAGCGGCATCGGGAACCTATCTGTCTGTGAATGGGCAGTGGAGCAAGGTCAATTTAAAGACCGAGTTCAATAAAGGCGGCGCCTATCCGTCCTGGCATCCGAATGCCAAGATGCTGGCCTTTTCTGTCAATGATCTGACCATGTTCTATCATTTCCTTGGTGAGAGCCGTGATGTTTTGGATCGTAATTCGGATCTGGTGGTGTATAATATCGAAAAAAATATGATCACCGCATCACCCTTGATCGCTGATGTCGAACGCATGGAGACTTTTCCAGCGTGGTCGGCAGACGGCCGCCATTTATATTTTTGCGCGGCGGATAATCTGGATTCCTATGTGGATCCGATCACTCAAGATTTGCGCTGGAACGAAATCCGCTATGATCTGATGCGCGTCGCTTACGATGTGGAGCGGGATGAATGGAGTGATCTTGAAACCGTCATTCCGGCGTCCAAGTTGGGATTAAGCGTCATCATTCCCAGACCTTCTCCCGATGGTAAATATGTCCTCTTTTGCATGTCAACTTATGGCAGTTTTCCCATTTATCATCAACAAAGTGATTTATATATGCTGGATGTAGCAAGCGGCAATTATTGGCCGTTGGCCATCAACAGCGAGGAAACGGACAGTTTTCACAGTTGGTCAAGCAACAGCCGTTGGTTTGTTTTCACCAGCAAGCGCTATGACACCCTATTGGGACGTCCCTATTTTGCCTATGTAGACGACAAAGGTGTCATTTACAAGCCATTTATTTTGCCGCAAAAAGATCCCGATTTTTATAAAAATTTCATCATCAATTATAATGTTCCGGAATTAACTATGGGACAAGTCCCTCAACGACTGCAAAAGATTCTCAAGATCGCATATGGACCCCAAATAACGCAGGCGACCTTGGATCCGCGCATAAAACCCAGAAAGAGCCGGGAACAACAGGAACCGGAAGCCATGTACAAGCAGGCCAGACCGCAACGATAAGGCACGCTGACTGCGGAGACGAAACAGGAGCATCTTCATGACGAAACGTTTAATCGAAAAAGGAAACGGTTATAAAATTTTTCTCACCGTATTGGGGGGGAATCAGGCTTTTATTACCGCATCTGTGACCGATCAACATCCTCCGGCTGAATTGTCTGCACGGATTTATCACCATCTATTGTCCCTCATTCAACACCATCATTTCGAAATCCTGCATGAGCGAATTTTTGCTGATCTGAATGATGAAGCCGTGATCAAAGCCGCGCGCAATAAAGCGTTTGCGGAATTTCATCTGGATGCAAAGATGCCGCTCACGTTTATCCAGGGCCGTCCGGTGCAGGGCAAGGGCTTGGCCGGCGTTCAAATCCGCGCTTTTGCGCCGACAGCAAAAGACGATGGTGTCTGGTTGATTCAGCACCAGGATGCCGCCGTCGGACGCCGATGGCGAAGAAACGGCAACGACTTTTATATGCTGCAGAATATTTTTGGAAATCCGGATATTTCAGATCGCTATCTGCAAAGCTGCGACATGTACGATCGCGCGCAGGAAATATTGCTCTCCCAGGATCTCAGTTTTAAAAATGTATTGCGCACATGGATTTATTTATCCGCGATTTTGGATTGGTACGGTGAATTCAATCGCGCGCGCAATACGCGATTCACCGAGTTTGGCTTGTTGGGATTGTCAGAAAAGGAAAATACAGAAGCGGAATATATCTATCTGCCGGCCAGCACCGGCATATTGGGGGAGAATCCCATGGCAGCGGCAGCGGCTATGGATATCTTTGCCGTGTCTCCCGCAGCGCGGTTGCAGATCGCCCACACCAGCGGGGTACAGCAGAAATCTCCCTATCGATACGGTTCAGCCTTTTCCCGCGCCATGACGATGAAAGAAGAGGATGTCACCCATATTTTACTCTCTGGAACCGCTTCGATTGATGAACATGGTAAAACCGTGTACCTCGATGACTCTGTCGGTCAAATCCGCAAGACAGTGGAGGTTGTGCAGGCTCTCATTCTTCATGAGGGCGCCACACTTCAGGATATACATGAAGCGACGGTATTTTTCAAAGATGCTGATGATCTAGAGAAATACTGGCCTATTGCTGAACAATTTGGGATCAATGATCTGCCGGCAGTATTTATTATTGCCGATGTGTGTCGGGATGATTTGCTCTTTGAGATTGATGCGGCAATAGCCCTGTCATAAAAAAAGCCCCGAGAACGGGGCTTTTTTTATTGAGGTTCAGACGCTTTGGCGGATGTAACCCTCGCGCCGCGCGTATTTGTCCAGTATCCGCTGCAGCATTCTCCTGCCGCGGAAAAGACGGCTCATGACGGTTCCACTGGGACGACCGATGATTTCTGCAATTTCCTTGTACGAAAATCCTTCAATATCCGCCAACAAGACCACCATGCGGAAATCTTCCGAAAGTTGTGATAAAGCGGCGGTTATATCATCATCGAATAGTTCTTCATACTTGCTTTCATCGAAACCCGTCCACTCAGCAACCTGCTCAACAGGCTCTTCATTTTCCAAGCCATAGGCGACTTTGTCCAACTGCACCTGTTGCGGCGTGCGCACTTTTTTGCGGTATCGATTAATAAAAGTGTTTGTCAAGATTTTAAATATCCACGCCTTGAAATTGGTGCCTTCCTGAAATTTATCGAAAAATCGAAAAGCTCTCAGATAAGTGTCCTGAACAAGGTCTTCGGCCTCCTCAGCATTACGTGTGAAACGCAGAGCAGTACTGTAGAGTGAATCCATGTACTGAAATGCGATGGCTTCAAAATCCTGTATTTTTTGGGTTTCGTCTGCCATCAATACCTCCTCCTCCAACACCCGTCGTGTTGGTCATAAGAGATGACTTGGACAAAGAGGGATTCGTTTTAATCAGCTTATTCGCCGCGTTTCGCCAACTGGGCGTCCATCATCAACAGGGCTTGACCGGCATTACCAATAAGCTTGAATTTGCTGACGATCGAATCCATCGTCGCTTCTTCTTCAACCTGTTCGCTCACGAACCAGTCGAGAAAAGTTTTGGTGGCGTAATCTTTTTCTTCAATCGCGAGTGTGACCAGGGCGTGAATGCTCGCGGTCACATGTTTTTCATGTGCAAGTCCCAGTTCGAAAATCTGCTGCGGGCTGTCGAAATCCGTTCGCGGTTTTTCAATTGCATCTAAAATTACGCGGCCGCCTTGTTCGTTAATATAGGAATACATTTTCATCGCATGGCCGGTTTCTTCTTCGGCCTGATGTTTCATAAAATGAGCCATGCCGTCGAGATTCGAATTCTGGAGATAGGCAGCCATGGAAAGATAATAATACGCAGAGAAGAGCTCTTTATTGATCTGTTCGTTCAACGATTTTTCCATCTTTTTTGATATCATATAGCCTCCTGTTTTGTTGTTGTATTAAAAAAGTAAAGCAATCTCTTAAATTCTTTGATAGAAAAAAGGTTCCGAAGATTCACATAAATTGAAATAATGAAAATCGCAAGTTCTTATAGTCTACGATAACAAGCAAATCATGTGCCCAGAAATTTCTCCTCTATAAAGATAAACAAAATATCTCTGATTATCAACCGATAAATCAACTTTACATTCAAAAAATAGGTCTGCTACAGCCATGCTTCCTGCAATACCTCGCCCTGCAGTGAAACGACGATCTGTTTGATGGGTACGCGACGCTTCGTCGCACCGGCGGCTTCCTGCGCCATGGTTAGCAATCCGCTGCAACAGGGAACCTGCATGATCATCACCGTCAAAGTATTAATCTGAGCTTTGTCAATCAACAGCTTGAGCTTTTCCAAATAAATCTCCCGACCTTCATCGAGTTTTGGGCAGGCGATCGCCAGTGTTTTTCCGGACAGATAACGATTATGGAACGATCCCATCGCAAACGCCACACAATCAGCGGCGAGGACGAGGTCCGCGCCTTGATAATGTGCGGCCAGAGGCGAAATCAAATGCATCTGAATCGGCCAATGAGTCAGTTCAGAGGGAACCTCCTCAGTTGTTTCTCGTTTTGTCCGATGGAAGCTCAGATTCTGCGAGCCGGGACACGAGTGATGATCTTGTAAGGTCGGCATGGTGATTCCTTTCTCCTCTAAAATCTCGACGGCTTGCTGAAAATAATCCATCTGCTGGTGTTCTTTCAAATGCAGCAGATGTGCTTTAATGGTGGCGGCGCCAGAGCTGACGATGTTCTCCATCACCTGGCGTTCATCGTATTCTACCGCTTCGCGTTCTTCAATGGTAATGGCGCCTTCGGGACAATGCCCGAGACATGCCCCGAGACCGTCACAGAAAAGATCGCTGACCAATCGGGCTTTGCCGTCGATCAACTGGATGGCGCCTTCCGGACATCCCGGCAGGCATAGACCGCAACCAGTACAAAGGTCTTCATTGATTTGAATGATTTGCCTTTTCAATCTGACTCCTATAAGTAATACACACATAAGTTAGTAAAATTGTCCATTAAAATATTGATTCAGATCAAGAAGAGGCCATTTTGATATGTATAAATCATTGAGATGACTTTGCGCACACAGGTTCCACGCAAAGAAATTTCGATGCGGGCGAAGTCAATTGGTCGGGTGAAAGGCGTTGCATTCAATATCCTGGTTTCTTATTTTACCTTCACCTGTTGGGCGCCCTTTCTGATTATCTTTGCAGAAAAATAAGGTAATAAGGTAAGAATAGTAGGATATCTTTTTGCTACTGAGGTGAACAAAGCAAAAATAAGGTTAAGACATGTCAAATTACAAAACAGTTCTCAATAGCGGCAGAATCACCGGAGAAGGATTTAAAACCTCAATTCTGCTTTCTTCAATCTTCATTGAGCGAAACAAGTCGGTTATTAATCAAGAGGGGGATTCAAAACCTTATTTTCGCTTTTTCAACCTTAGTAGAACCGAATTCAAATAATCAGTAACCTTATTACCTTATTAAAATAGAATGTAACCACTACTACCCGGATTCTGTATCAAAGTAGTTTTGATACCAACTTGCTACAATGATGAAATATTCCAACAGTTCGAGCGGGTTATAAAGTCAGTTACCAGTCGAATCTGAGGGACTGCGTTTAATGAGAGAAGGAGTGGTTTTTGGAAACAGAAGTGATCCTCAAGCAGGCCGGTTATTTTCAGGGAATTTCCGAAGCAAGCCTCAAGGCGGTTGCGGAAATTTGTCTGACTCGATTGTATCAGAAACGTGAAATCCTATTCACCGAAGGGCAACGCGGAATGGCGCTTTTCGGCTGCCTGACCGGTGCGGTCCAGCTTTATAAAACGACGCCGGACGGCAAAGAAGTGGTCATCAAAATGATAAAACCCGGTGAGATGTACGGGGAAGTGGTTCTCTTTGAGGCAGGCCGATAACCGGTGACGGCTGTCGCCTTGACGAAAACCAATGTGTTTATGTTACCCAAGCACCAGTTTCATTGTCTGCTGCAGCGCGAAGATTTCCGCAACGATTTTATCGCCATGTTGATGCGCAAACAACGTTAT
>RPQV01000188.1 GCA_003818595.1 Calditrichota bacterium | reverse complement strand
CGGGTCTCATAAAGGCTCTTTTTCACCACCGCGGTGGCATGATGCGTTCGAAAGACTTTCGCCGAGAGTCCGGGCATCACTTCAGACAAAAAGCCGTTGACGTCACGGCTGCTCACATCAGGAAAAAGTTGCGGCTTGCTGTATATCGGATGCTTTTTGTTGCTTTTGGCCGTTAATGAAGGCCTCGCCGTTCGCGCCAACTCTTGGAGATTTTGAATGACGACGTCAGGCAACTCTATTTTTTTATGCCATAACACGGAATCCTTGCCCAAAAATCGAAACTCGACCCAATTTTGTTCCAGAAATTTGATATGCTCCGGACGAAGCGTGGTCGCGCCAACGGTATCAGCCTCATCGGGATCTTTTTCGTCACCGACGCGAAGACAGAGTCTATCAATCAGTGTACACGCCGTGGCAATTTTGCGTATTTTCGCATTATCCGAACGCAGCCCTTCTTCAATATGCTGCTGAATCTTTTCCAACCTACTGTCCAGTTCGGTCGCTTTGTCGAATTTTTGCGCTTCCCGAGTTTGTTTGATCGGCGCCGTGTCATGAAGCCAAATATACTTTAATTTGCCGGAAAGTTTGTCCTCCCACCGAGCGACCCATAATGACTCGGGCTGCCAGCATACCTCATCCCATTCGTCCCGATTGATTTCCGCATCCGGGCTCAGATTGAGCGTAATATCTTTTTTAGTGGCTCCGGCTTTCCAGCGGCCGCGAAGGGGATGTTTTCCTCTTCCCATAAAGATGCCGCTGGGCTCCGTCATGTAGGTCGCCAACTCAATGCGTTCATCGTCCGCAATGGCATACCCATAGGTCGCCTTCAGCTGTTCCCGCGTCGCTTTTCGCTGAGCGGCCAGCGCCTTACGCTCTTCCTTTGACAATGCCTCCCGCGCAGCGCGCTCCTGATCGACGCGTTCATTGAGTTCGGAAAAATCAATATCATTCACCGAAACCGTCTTGCCCAAACCGAGTGCGCGGCAGAAATCGGTCATAAAATTGCGGATGAAAACCGGATCCGCGACATACGGGGTATCCTTTTTCTTCGCCCAGGCATACGCCATTTCTTCCTGCAGCGGCGTCAACACAATTTTAACACCATTGATTTGTATAGACTGTCCTTTGAATTCCGGCGGATCCGGCGTCAATATGCCATGATGTACTAGTTTTTTCAATGTACTATTTCCTTTTTTTCACTCCACCACTTACCAGCGTTGAAGTTACATAATCTTGATCAATTTTATCAAGGAAATATTTCGCAAATGATCGTTTCATGAAAAACAATTGACTGTGGAAGTAAAAATTAGTACCTTCATAATTACAACTTTGCGATGCTATGACTGATGAAAAACAAAAAATACTCTGGGTCGATGATGAAATTGACCTGCTGCGCCCGCATGTGATCTTTTTGGAAAGCAAAGGATATGCGATCACCACACTGACCAATGCGGAAGATGCGATTGAATTGATCAAAAAGGAGGATTTCGATATCCTGCTTTTGGATGAAATGCTCCATGGTATGGATGGGCTCAGCGCTTTGGCAGAGATCAAGGAGATTCAGCCGGGTTTGCCGATCATTATGGTGACCAAAAGTGAAGAAGAATCATTGATGGAAGAGGCCATCGGCAGCAAAATTGACGATTATCTGACCAAACCGGTGAATCCCAGTCAAATCCTCCTCGTGTGCAAGAAAATTCTTGACAAGCGCAAAATATCGCGTCAAATCCTCTCCCGTGATTATACCTCTGAATTCAACAAGTTGTCAATGCGCCTGATGGAGCCGCTGAATTGGCTCGATTGGATTGATATTCATATCACCCTCTCCCAATGGGATGTTGAACTGGACGAGCATCCTGACTTGGGGCTGAAGCAGATTCTATATGATCAAAAAAGAAGCTGCAACAGCGAATTTGGAAAATACATCGAAAAGAATTATCGCCACTGGCTCAATTCTCAGCCACGCCCCTCTCTTTCCATCGATGTGTTCCCCCGTTATGTGCTGCCGCATGTCGCGAACGGGAAAAATACCATCCTCATCATTCTGGACGCCCTGCGGCTTGATCAATGGATGGTTCTGGAACCCCTTTTGCGAAGTTATTTTAAAATCAGTCGCGAATATTACTTTTCCATTCTGCCCACTGCCACTCCCTATTCGCGCAATGCGATTTTCAGCGGTTTATTCCCCGGAGAAATTGAAGAGAAAATTCCCGAGCTGTGGGACAGCGGCAAGGAAGAGGATGATATCAGCCGCACCCGCTTTGAATTGGAACTGCTCGAGGAACAGCTCAAGCGTTTAAAAATTCAGATCAAACCCGGACCGAAATATGCTAAAATTCTCGACAGCCAGGAAGCTGCTGAATTGTCGCGCAAAATCAACGAATACGCCAACTCTCCCCTTTCAGCAATCGTCCTCAACTTTGTTGACATACTGGCGCACAGCCGAAGTTCCAGCAATGTCATCAAAGAGATGATCCCGAATGAAGCCGCCTTTCGTTCAGCAACGCGGGCATGGTTTGAGCATTCTCATATTTTTAAGGTTCTGCGTAAACTTGCGGCGAACGGCAATACCATCGTACTCACCTCTGATCATGGAAGCATTCGCGGCCTTCACGGCACCAAAGTCATCGGTGATCGCGAAACATCAACCAGCCTCCGCTATAAATTCGGGAAAAATATCAAGGTCAATCCCAAAGACGCCATGATCATCAATCACCCCAAAGAGTATAAATTACCCTCCCGCGGCGTGAACAGCAACTATATCATCGCCAAAGAGGATTATTATTTCGTCTATCCGACCAATTATCATTACTTTCTCAATTACTATGCTGACAGTTTCCAACATGGCGGCATTTCTCTCGAAGAAATGGTTTTGCCGGTAATCACTCTGGAACCCAAGTGATGAATTTCTTGATCCCTGAGAGCATTGCCAATCAACTGGAAATTACAAGCTCGAGCGCGGAGGAGACCTTTGCATTCGGTAAATCGCTGTCGCAAACCCTTTCGCTCGGAGATGTTGTTTGCCTCCATGGCGATCTCGGCGCCGGAAAAACCGTTTGTATCAAGGGCGTCTGCGCCGGCTTGGGCGTTTCGGAACATGTCACCAGTCCGACATTCACGCTGATCAATGAATATCGCGGCGCATTGCCGGTTTACCATTTTGATTTTTATCGTATCGCCGACGAACATGAAGTATTTGAACTCGGGTTGCCTGAATATTTGAACGGCGACGGCATCTGTCTGATTGAATGGCCGGATCGTATTTCACCGCTGCTGCCGGGAAAACGGATCGAAATCAGGATCGCGTGGGACGACTCTTTTGATCCCAGCACAAGACTCATCACCATTTATCGGACACAATGATCATTCTCGGTATCGAAACCTCATCACAGATTTGCGCAGCCGCGTTGGTTTGCCGACATCAGCTATTGGCAGAATATCGAACCAATATCAAGAATAATCATGCATCGACACTGATGGAGATGATCTATCGAATTTATCAGGATGCGAAAATGACGCCGCAAGAGACCGCCGCCATTGCTGTTTCGATTGGTCCCGGTTCCTTCACCGGTCTGAGAATCGGACTGGCTTCCGCCAAAGGATTGGCTCTGGCAACAGGAATCCCTTTGATCGCGGTTCCGACTTTTGCTGCTCTGATCGATTCCCTGCCTCTAGCCGACGGTCGCTTTGTCGTCATTAAAAAGGCACGCGCAGAAGAATATTATTATTCAGTCTATCAACGCCACAACCGGCAAATTTCATTGCTCGAGGATGTGCAGGTTCTTTCAGCGCAAACGGTTGCCGATTCTCTCCGCCAACCCTGCTTTCTCCTCGGCGATACCGTCGATTTTGCCCAGCTTCACCGGCTGCCCGATTTTTGTGTCGATTTATCAGACTCATGGGCTCTGCCTTCTGCTTATGATGTGGCTTCTTTCGGATATGAAATGGCACAACAGGGCAAAACCATTCATGATTGGGACGCGCTCGAACCCACATATTATCAGAATTTTGTGGCGGGCAAACCCAAAACATCTGTTCTTTGAGGATGCTGTGTTCCTGAGCGAGCGCATGCTTGATGACAAAGCGGTGTCTATTCGCCTGATGCAGTCAGATGATTTAGATACGGTCGCCGCTCTGGAACAGGAACTGCAGAAATCGCCCTGGTCTCGTCAGGCGTTTGCAAACGAATTAGACAAGAGCTTTAGCGAAGCATTTGTCGTCATCTGCGACGATAAAATGATCGCCTATGCGACGACATGGCTGCTCATTGATGAAATGCACATCAACACCTTGGCGGTCATTCCCGAATGCAGAAGAATGGGCATTGCCACATGGTTTTTAAACGCCGTGCTTGATCGAGCGCGTGCGACAGGAATTTGCACGGCTCTTCTTGAAGTGCGGAAATGCAACCGACCCGCTGTGCGGTTATATCATCAGCTGGGTTTTACGATCGTCGGTGAACGGAAAGCTTATTATTCAGACCCGATCGACGACGCATTACTGATGACGCTTCATCTTAAATAATGGAGATATCTTGTATGGCATGGTTTAAACGAGAAAAAGCCGGTTTTGATCTTCAAGATAAAAAAAGTTTGCCCGACGGCATCTGGGTGAAATGCGAAAGCTGCGGCGAAGTGCTCTATCGTAAGGAACTCGACCGTCTCTTTTCGGTATGCACCAAATGCGGTTTTCACTTCCGCATCACCTGCGAAGGGTATATTTCGCTCATTTGTGATGAAAATTCTTTTCAAGAGACAAATGCCCACATTCAGTCAGTGGATATGCTGAAATTTCGAGATTCGGAACGCTATTCCGATCGAATCAAGAAAGCAATGACCAAAACCGGGATGTCGGAAGCGGTGCGTACCGGCACGGCAAGCATTTATGGATTGCCGGTGGTCTTGGCCGTCATGGATTTTCGTTTTGTCGGCGGCAGCATGGGATCAGTGGTCGGTGAGAAAATCGCCCGCGCCGCCGAGTTGGCTTTTGAACAGCATCGGCCATTTATCGCGGTCTCTGCCTCCGGAGGCGCGCGCATGCAGGAATCAGCCTATTCGTTGATGCAGATGGCCAAGACCTCCGCACGAATCGCCATGCTTTCGGACGCCAAACTGCCCTACATCTCGATTCTGACTCACCCCACGACCGGTGGTGTGACGGCCAGCTTTTCCATGCTGGGCGATGTCATTATCGCCGAACCCGGCGCCCTCATCGGCTTTGCCGGCCCCCGTGTGATCAAACAGACGATCGGACAGGACCTGCCGGAAGGTTTCCAACGCAGTGAATTCCTCCTGAACCACGGCTTTGTCGATGCGATTGTCCATCGCAAAGATTTGAAACAGACGCTGTATCAACTGCTCTCTTTTTTCCTTGAAGACGCAGCGGATAAACCGTTGCCGGAGCAGGTGTGACATGAGAGTCCTGTTGACCAATGATGACGGCATCAACGCTCCGGGATTGGCGGCGCTGGCCGAAACTGTCAGCCGAGTCGCAGATGTGACGATTGTGGCCCCGGCGACTGAGATGAGCGCTGTCGGACATGCGATAACGCTTACCGATCCCTTGCGCGTATCCGAAGTCCACAAGGATCATTCTTTGTACGGCTATGCCGTCAAAGGGACTCCTGCCGATTGTGTTAAACTCGCTTACTGGGCGCTGCTGAACGAAAAGTCCCGACCCGACATGCTCATCTCCGGCATCAACCTCGGCTCAAACACCGGCATTAATACGATCTATTCAGGCACGGTTTCGGCAGCCACTGAAGGCGCCATTCTCGGCATCCCTTCCTTCGCGATTTCATTGACCACCTTTACCCAACCGAACTTTAAACCGGCAGCGGACTTTGCCGCTCGATTTATGATGATCCTGCGTGATTTTCCTCTGCCCGACGGCGTCTTCCTCAACATTAATGTTCCCGCAATCGACAGCGAACAGATCAAGGGCATCCGCATCACCCAGCAGGGTATGTCCAAATACGAAGAAAAATACCATGTGCGCGAAGATCCATATGATCGAAAATATTATTGGCTCACCGGCGAAAAAGTAAATGTCGAAACCGATCTCACATTCGACGACGCCGCCATACGCAACCACTATATTTCGATAACTCCAGTGCACTATAACCTGACGTTCTTCCCCTTGATCGATCGATTAAAAACAATTGACTGGAACCAAAAGCTGAAAGAATTATGAGTCACGCCGAAACTATAGTCGTCCTTGATTTTGGATCGCAGTATACCCAGTTGATCGCGCGACGTGTGCGCGAATGCGGTGTTTATTCCGAAATAAAACCGTTCCATATTTCAACCGACGAATTGCGGGCGATGAATCCTGCGGGAATTATCCTGTCCGGAGGCCCCTCTTCAGTCTACGCAGAGAATGCCCCCCTGCCTGATCCCGCCATATTCGATTTGGGATGCCCGATCCTGGGCATCTGCTATGGACTTCAGATCATCGCCCATCTCTTTGACGGCGAGGTCGACAAAGCACCTCGGCGCGAATTCGGTCGGGCGCAACTTTATATCGATGATGCAGGCGACCTGTTTCACGGCCTGGACTCCCCGATTGAGGTATGGATGAGTCATGGTGATCATCTCACCCGCCTCCCCCGCAATTTTCACAGCATTGCCCACAGTCCCAATTCACCCATTGCGGCTCTTAAACATGCCCATAGTTCAATTTTCGGCATCCAATTCCATCCCGAAGTCGTGCACACCCCGTTCGGCAAAGAGATTCTTGCCAATTTCATTTTCCGCGTCTGCTCGTGCCGGGGAGACTGGGACTCTGAATCGTTCATTGATGCCACGGTTTCCCGAATTCGCGATCAAGTCGG
>RPQV01000187.1 GCA_003818595.1 Calditrichota bacterium | reverse complement strand
TCGACTATATGCTGGTGATTTTCCATACGGGGAATTATGACTCTCCGGTATCCAAATTCGGCTCCAATAAAAGTCCCAATAATTTTTATGCCATCAACAACCGCAAAAATTCCAAAGGATTCGTCTTTTTTGCCCATGATAATGAGCACACCCTTTTGATCGACAATATCAATGTCGGGAGCGGCATTGAGGAAAATCGGGTGAATATCGGGAGCATAAACGGCAATAATCGTATGGAGGTGGGGGACTTTGGCAAATTTCATCCGCAATGGCTGCATCACAAGCTGACAGAAAACGCCGAGTACAGGTTGAGGTTTGCGGATCATGTTTATCGTCACTATTTCAACAACGGCATTTTTCAGCCGCAGCGCGTCTCAGCCTTATTTATGAAGCGCGCCGATATGATCAGCCTCGCCATCATCGCCGAATCGGCTCGATGGGGGAGCCTCTATTTGTCCAAAAATCGCAGCTGGCTGCCGACAGTTACCGAAATTGCCCAGGTCTATCTGTATGATCGCTATGATATTGTTTTGGATCAGTATATGAATGCCGGGCTCTATCCGAAAATTGATCCTCCCATTTTCAAAGCGGATGGTCAAGAGCTTTTGGACGAGTCGCTGAGCATCGCGCCTTCTTTCACCCTCGAACTATTGAACAGCAATAATGGTGAGGGGTCGATTTATTACACTCTGAATGGCAGTGATCCACGTGCGGTGGGCGGTTCTCTCTCTTCATCAGCCATAGATGCGGGAGATCAGAAACTAATGATCATTTCCTCCACCTCAATCGTCAATGCGCGCGTCAAGTCAGGGAATGTATGGAGCGCCCTCCATAGTCTGCGACTGACGACCTCTTCAGGTTTACCCACCTTGAAAATCACTGAAATTCATTACAAGCCTTTGGAAAACCAATCGGTCAGCGGCAGTGAATATGAATTTCTTGAATTCAAAAATATCGGCAATAGCCCTCTCGATCTCAGTCTGGCGACATTCAACAATGGCGTTCAATACACTTTTCCGATCGGCGCTTCCGTCGATAATGGTCGTTTTGTCGTGCTGGCGTCCAATGCGGCGGCATTCAAAGAGCGTTATGGATTCTCACCGACGGGTGAGTTCGCAGGGCAATTGGATAATGCCGGAGAGCGTATTGTACTGTTGTCGGCTGCCGGAGATACCGTCGTGAATGTGCGGTATAATGACAAGGCGCCCTGGCCGGAGGAACCGGACCAATCGGGTCATTCGCTTGCGGCAGTTGTGATGAATCCAGTGGGTGATGCAAACGATCCGTTGTATTGGGTTTCATCTTATACGGTGCATGGTTCTCCCGGTCATGATGACAAGATTGCGGCAGCTGTTGATCGAACTCACTCGCCCGGCAGTTTCTCTCTGGCGCAGAATTTTCCCAATCCTTTCAACAGCGGAACGCGTATCGAGTTTTATCTCCCGGTTCAGTGTCATGTCACCATCACCCTGTTTGATATCCTCGGTCGCGAGATCGAGCGAATCATCGATGATGAATTCGAGTCCGGACGACACGACAGATATTGGGATGGGGCGCACTATCCGGCGGGAGTTTATATCTATCGCCTCGAGACATCGAATGGATTCAGGCAGTCAAAAAAAATGTTGCTGATCAAATGACACAGCGGAAAGACGGAACCGTGTTAATTCATTAATTTCTATGTTGTTGTCAACGGAATAAATTAATGAGAGCGCGATTTCTTTGTTCAGCGCAAGACTATTTTTATCGTTGTTTAAATAATTTTTATCCGTATTTTTACCAGAACGTCGGTATACTTGATTTTAGAGTAAAGTATCTTTTATTGGCGTCAAGACATAATCGCATCCGCAGCGCGGGGTTTCTTTTGCATCGTGGGTCAGGCTCAGAAACAGCATAAAGGGCAGCTAATCGTTTTAAATTGGCTAACGGTTTTAAACAGCGAAAGTGAACGAATGAAAAGAGCGACGCAGATAATCTGTATTTTGATGATTGTAGTCTCTCTTTATGCCGGGGAGTTGAGAATCGTTGCTGATCCCGGCGCCATGCGTGACCATTTCGGCAGTGCGGTGGCAATGGACAGCAGCCTGTTGATCATCGGCGCTCCCGGCACGATGACAGATAGGGCTGGCCGCGGCCAAGTCTATCTATTTCGGCGGGAGGCTGCCCAATGGATTCAGGATGATGTCCTGACAGGAATTGATACCGCTCCATTTGATCTTTTTGGTTCCGCCATAGCTTATTGTCAGGATTTTATTCTCGTCGGCGCACAGGGGGACAGCCTGTATAATCGATTTACCGGAGCGGCTTTTTTATTCAAGCAGGTAGATGGCCGCTTTGTTCAGAAAGGATTGTTTCGTTCCCCGTCGCTGATTCCCCGCGACCTTTACGGTTTTTCGCTCGCTATTTCGCCGAACTATTGCGTGATTGGCGCTCCGCGTGACGGCGGGACAGCACCTGCGTCGGGAGCAGTATATGTCTATAAACCGCATTCTAAAAAGCCGGATCAATGGGTGTTGGATGCAAAGTTGACGCCGGCGGATGGCAAGAGTTTGGATGCTTTCGGATGCGCTCTGGCGCTCTCCGGTGAAAGATTGCTCATCGGCGCCTGCAGCAGTGATTCGCCTCTCAAGAGCGATGGGGCAGCTTATATTTTTGAAAAGATTGACAATTCCTGGAGACAGGTCATAAAATTTCAGCCGCCGGATGGTACGCTCAGAAATATGTTCGGCGCCAGCGTCGATATCGACGGAGATTGGGCGGTTGTCGGGGCTTTCAAAGATGATGTCCTCGATTTTGACGCCGGTTCCGCGTATGTATATCACCGAGCCAATGATATGTGGCAGCAAAACGTCAAATTGACGGCAGTGGATGCCGATTCTGGTGATTATTTTGGTTTTTCCGTGGCCCTGCTGGGAAATTATCTGGTGGTCGGTGCGCCCGGGGATAACGGCAACGGTATCGATGCCGGATCCGTTTATTCGTTTTTGCTCGGTGACGAGGGATGGGATCAAAAAGCCAAAAAATCGGCCTCGGATCAGATGTTCAAAGACAAATTTGGTGCGGCGGTCGCCATTTCTGAAAAAACGACAGCCGTCGCTGCGCCGCGAAAAAAGATCGATGAAAAAATCGGTCAGGGTGCTGTTTATTTATATGACAATATCGATGACCTTGCACTGCCGGTGACCCTGAGCGAGTTCACCGCAACCGTGGTGAATGGCGGGGTGTTGCTGCGTTGGGTGACGCAAAGTGAAATCGATAATTTGGGATTCATCATTCAGCGACGGGAGGCAAGCCGGAATTGGGAGACCATTGCTGATTTTCAGACCTTTCCGGAACTGATCGGTAGAGGGAGTTCCAGCGAGCCCACTTTTTATCAGTTCACTGATTCGTCGGTTGGTGCCGGTGCTTTCTATTATCGTTTGGCTGATGTCGACGTTCAGGGCGCCGTACACTATTATCCGCCCATTCAAGTTACGATTACGGGTGTTGCAGCGCCCAGACCTGCTCTGCCTCAATCCGTCGATCTGTTCCCCGCATTCCCCAATCCCTTCAATCCGCAGACGACCATTGAATATCAGCTCCCGGCAGCAAGGTCGGTCTCGCTGACTGTCTATGACATGCGTGGGCGCCTGGTGAGGAGATTGGTTCAGGCTGAGCAGCAGCCGGGAATTTATGCCGTCGTCTGGGACGGTCGCGATGATAGCGGGATGAAACAGAGCAGTGGTTTGTATCTTTTTCATTTCAAGGCGGATGATTTTCAAAAGACGCACAAGGTCATGTTGGTGGAGTGATTGGAGCCTGCGTTTTTCTCATTTTTGCTTCCTCTTTTAGACTGCATTTGCTTTGTTGACCGACCCCGGGGTTGCCGCCTATATCAGCACAGGATAGGAACTGTTTTTATTGGCGGCAACCCCGGGGTCGGAAACGCACTATTCCTAATCAATGTTTTCCAGAGAGTTATCTTCTAAAAGTTTAATTGATTCCTGTTGGGGAAGAAGTTGAACATTTTTAAGTTTCTTTTCAATTACTCTTGATCTTGCCCCTGCATTGTCGATTTCCTTACTTGCCTGATCCAATTTATTTTTTGTCTTTTCAAGGATCTCTCCAAATTTACCAAATTCAGTTTTTACTGCTCCGAGCAATTCCCAAATTTCACTCGTTCGCTTTTCTACTGCAAGCGTTCTGAATCCCATCTGCAAACTGCTGAGAAAGGCCGAAATAGTTGTGGGACCTGCAATGGTAATTTTATATTCTCTCTGAATCATTTCGAACAGTCCATTGATTCTCAGTACTTCAGCGTATAAGCCTTCAAACGGAAGGAACATAATTGCAAAATCTGTTGTGTTCGGGGGGTCAATGTATTTTGATTTGATGTCTTTGGCAAATTGCTTTATTGTCTGCTCCAAAGCTTTTTTTGCTTTATCAATTTCCAGTACTTCACCTTTATCATATGCATTCATGAGTATTTCATAGTTTTCTGAAGGAAATTTTGCATCAATAGGAAGCCAAAGAATTTTTGTGGAGTCATCTTTGTTCGGTATCTTGACGGCAAATTCGACAGAATCATTGCTGCCCATTTTGGTTTTGACATTTTTCCCATACTGTTCGATTGTCAATAACTGTTCAAGTATGTTTTCTAATTGGTATTCACCAAGCACACCTTTCGTTTTAACATTTGACAAGACTTTTTTGAGATCACCAACTCCTGTGGCCAGGGATTGCATCTCGCCCAATCCTTTTTGGACAGCTTCAAGCCGTTCACTGACCATTTTAAATGATTCACCCAGACGGGATTCTAAAGTTTTATGTAATTTTTCATCGACGGTTTCTCTCATCTTTTCAAGCTTTGAATTATTATCCTCCTGAAGCGATCTTAATTTTTGTTCAATATTTTCTCTCATTTTTTCCAATTTATTTTCTGTTTTTACGGTCAAATCTTCTTGTTTAGCAATTAAACCATCAAAATTTTGTTTTTGAATATCATTAAATCTATTAACGCTTTGAGTAAAATTATCATCAAATGAACGTAATGTTACAGCGAGCTCTTCGCGATTATCTTTAGAATTTTTCCCCACTAGATCAATGATACCTTTGAATTTATCTTCAAAAAGTGCAGCAAAATTGGTAAACAGCTTATGAAGATCATCTCTTGATTCTTTTGCTTCTCTTGAAAAATCCTCCCTATTCCTTGAGAATTCGTCGAGAACTCTGATCTGATTTTTATCCAGAGTTTTTTCAAACGAATCTAAATGATTGCGGGTATCGAAATTGTTGTTTAGCCTGGTTCTGATTAATATAATAATATTCAAAACCAAAATGACTAGAGATATCGCAAGCAAAGAAAGTGGAATCATTATATCAGCCATTACTTCCTCCTGGCAACTGACTCTTTGGCTTCAAGCTTCCGGAACGGTGAGGAACATTATTAAGTGCCAAGACCGCATCGAACGAAAGGAATGTTGTTAAAAACACCTGAACGATTATCACATAATTTACAAAAGAATAAAGTTGTTTCAAATTATTTCGCAATGGGAATACAGTGCCACTCCCTTCCTCTTTGATTCCAGAAAAAAAATGACTAAACTCATTCACACCCTTATTGGTAAAATACGCATCTGGTTACGCATCAATGAAAATTTCATGAGGAGGTTAAAGAATGAACGGAAACATTCCGGTTCTATTGGTGACCGGTGACACGCTTGCGCAGGCGTGGGAAAAATCGCTTGTCGAACTGCATTCCCAAGGCTGCGACGTCCTGACTGAATATGACAAGGAGGGCGATCCCCCCAGCAAAGATTGTTCGATGACCATCGTCATTCATCATCCGCTCCAGGAACCGATGATTCATTTGGATTTTCCCGGAGGTTTGGAGGATCTTCAGGAATATGTGCTCGAAGTTCTCGACGGCATCAAGGATCATTGGGTGCGCAATGCCGATGATCCCAACGACACCCGATGGGAATACACCTATCACCAGCGGCTTTTTTCCTATAACTTTCCAAGCGGCGAAAGTCTGATTGATCAAATTGAAATGATTTGTACCAAGCTTGCCAAGACGCCTTTTTCGCGACGCGCACAGGCGGTGACATGGAAGGTTTGGGAAGACAATGACTGCTATGATCCTCCGTGTCTGCAGAGCATTTGGTGTCGAATTCTACCTGACCAAGAGGGGACATGGATTCTCAATACCAATGTTCGCTTTCGATCGAATGATGCCTACAAGGCGGCGTTCATGAATATGTTTGCATTGATCATGCTGCAGAAACAAATCGCTGAAAAAATAGCCGATCGCAGCGGACATCGGGTTGAGTTGGGGAGATATGTTCATCAAGCGGACAGTTACCATCTGTATGGTTCCTATTTCCGCGAGTTCGAAGGCCGGTTCATCCATGCGCTTCATGAGCGGACGTTCGAGCAACGAACGATGCCCTATTTCATGGTACAGGACATGATGGAAGCCGCCATCCCCAAGATTTTGTCCAAAGTGAGCAGTATGGGACGGCGATGACGCGTTTTGCGATAGATCATCAGTTTTTTCTTTACGAGTGAAATTAAAAAATCTTTGAATTTGCAGTTAAAATTGCTAAACTTGATGTTTAAAAAATTGAGACAGTCAGCATAACTTGGTCGTTTTGAATCTTGAGGAAATACTTGAAAAACGTTACTAATCCACTCTTTGTACTGTTATTGTTGGGGGTTCTGCAAAGCAGTTATGCCATCGACCATTGGGAGTCGCTGGTTCTGCCGGGTGATGCCTGGCGATATTTTATCGGCGTCAGTGAGCCCCCCTCGAATTGGATGGCTACTGAATTCAATCAGGAATCCTGGAAAACCGGAGCGGGAGGA
>RPQV01000186.1 GCA_003818595.1 Calditrichota bacterium | reverse complement strand
CTGCCTTGAATAGAAGTAATATGGCAAAAGAAAAAGGGGGTGAGATGAAAAATTAAGCTGATTTATCTGTTATGCATGATGGTGTGGGTGATGTCAATGGAGACGGCTACGAAGATGTTGCAGTTGGCATGAATAGTGATCTGACGCGCTATACCACAGTCGCGTGGGGCGCGGTATGGATATTGACCGGCAGGCCTGATTTGATCGACATCGGAAGAAATTTAGATGGAACCAAATTTGTAAAAAAAGTAACACTGGCTGCAAGTCTCAAAGTGTTGGATTATTGACAGCAATTCTCTGTGGCGTCGGATTCAATCAGCACAATTGAAGCGGGCGATGAATTAGCGGCTGCTTAAGGAAATGGAGCGCAGATCTAAGGAAGCTGGAAATATCCCCCATTAAAAAATGGAGGCTCAAAATGAAACGAACAAGTTTTACTTTGATATGCACACTTGTTTTGAAGGTCGCCTTGGCTCAACAAAGTAAATCGCAGGGCGCCAATTTTGTCGTCAACGGTAATGCCGACGGGTGGGCTCAGTCCGCCAAAGCCATAGCGGCCGACAAGTCAGGAAATTTCATCATTGTGTGGGGGGGATACCCGTCATGATATGTGGGGGGATATTTATTCCCAAAGGTTTAACAGCAGCGGAGCGACGCAGGGAATTGATTTTAAAGTCAATGATGATCCGGCCAGTTCATTGCATTCCTCCCCCTCAATGGCAGTCGATCGAGAAGGCAATTTCGCCATTGCCGGCCATTTCACCGCCCCAGGATTCCGCGTTCAAATAAGGCGTATGACCGGGATGCAGGCCCGGAGTGCCGTCATCCCGACCGGAGGTGTAACAGTTTTCAATACTCCGTTTGCATGCCAGGCTCGTTGTGGCCGTCGTCATCTGAATGGTATTGATCGGATTGCGTCCCAAACCCCAGTCGGTTTCAGTACAAGCGCATCCAATAATTCTTCCTTTTCCGCGGGATCGTCGATGATGGCATGGGCAATCAACGTTCGCGGCATATCCTGCACGGTTTGGAACCACGCGGTAGAGCCATCATTAGCGTAGCCTCGGCGTGACGGCCTGGAATTCACAAAATCTGCTTCTTCTTTTTTGGCATGATAGATGATCGAGGATTTCATGTTCTGCTGCAATTCAGGATAATGCACCTCTCTTTTTGTCAAGATGTATGCCGCCGAACCCCATAACTGATGATGGCTCCCTTGTGAAAATAGTAGAGATCTGGCGTTTGTAACCACACTTTCTTCGTTGAAGACATCTTCGTAGGCTCTATCACCGGTCAAATTGTAAAGATATGCAGCCGCCATCATTTTAAAATCTCGACCTCTCGTCTTTGCCTGTCCCAGGTCTTGTCCTGTATTCAGCATCGGATCGGGCAACGTATTGGCGTAGGTATAAGCGACCACCGCGGAATCCAGATAGGTTTTTTTAAGATCAAGTCCCGCAATTTCAAACGCATACGCCAGCATGGCGCTGTTCAGCGCATTGGCCCAGGCCGTAATGGGCGTATTGTCGGCTTGGTAAATGATGTTTTCCTTACTCGGATTGGTCAATCCGTGTGAATATCCTTTGCCATAGCGCAAATTCAACCATAAATCCACTTCGTTTCTGGCTTCGTCGAGAATATCGGGAATGCCATTGCCGTTTTCCGCGATACGGCAATCATCGTCCGAGAGTGCGCCTTCGGTTAAAATATAGGCGAGCAGCATATCGTAAATATTGGAAACGTGCGCCAAATGCCGGTCCCAGTCGAGCGCATCACTTTGTCCGCCGATTGCTCGGGGATTAGTCGGGTTACCGGTTTTTACATATGGCTTCCAATCCTCAGCATTATCCCAGCTATTGTTGGAAAACGTTTTCCATTCGGCATGATAAGGATGCATGTCGGTAATCTGAATTAAGCAATTTGACGGATCTTGATCTTGTATCCATAACGGTCGTCGGGGAACAGGCGTCATATCCATATTATACTGTCCGATCAGCATATAAAAATAACCCAGCACGGAAATCTGAAACAGATCTTTGTAAATATCATCTCGAATTTCAAACGTTTCGCTGCACCCGACACCCTCTATGGCGACCCGGTATGTACCCGGCGTTGAAAAATCTATAATATCCGCTTTCCAGACATTTGAGCCCGTTAGATTCCAGTGTGTTTCCTTTTTTGCCGCCATCCAGAAGGAAACTGTGCCTATTTTTTGCGAGGTCTCTGCATTCACATCGTAAATGTAAACGTCATTTCCTTGAAACTCCGAATAGTCTCTGTTACCGCCATCTCCCATGAAATAATAAAGATCCACAGCTTTGAGTCTGGAATTGGGAAGAAATCCAACAAGATTGGTGTGAATGGCTTCGGACGGACAGTTGAAAATATCGAAGGTGATGGACTGCATCGTTGTATCGGCATTCATGGCTGCGTTGATTACGACCGTATATTTTTTACCCTGTTCCATAGAAAACGGAATTTCCAAAATGATATAATGATCGTAACTGTAGTCATAAATCCAGTCATTGCTTCCCCAGCTTGAAGCATCCGTTGCTTTGGCAACCTCCGGCCGGCGGCCGTACAGAACCCGTTATACTACCGGAGTTCGGATGGCGCCAACCGAGCAGCAGCTTGGTTTAAAAAAGCGACGCATTGCAATAATTCGCTGTACTGCTCGGCGTCCCAATTCTCATACTCGATGGTAATCACGCCCTTGAATTCCTGGCGCTTGAGTTCGGCCAACTGGTCGGCAGCATGGTTTACGCCGGTACCGAAAGGTACATCTCTTTTGTCAGCATTCAAATCCTTATAGTGCAGCATAACAATATGCCCATCTATCTTTTTCAAGCATTCCACAGTGGGCAGTCCGGAGCGGTACCAATGCCCGGTATCAGGGCACAAACCGATCCAGGGATGAAAATCCTTGACGACGTTTAATGCAAATTCCGGATTCCAGTAGGTGGTAGGCTTGGGATGATTATGGACCGCAATCCGGATTTCAAATTCCCGGCAAAGTTTGGCTGCCATCGCAAGAGCGACTTGATCTTCGGGATCGACCTCGGTTGTTACGACCTTAATACCCAATTCCTGTGCCCAGAGAAAGAGCTTGCGGACACTGGTTTCATCTTTGGGAAAAGGATCCACCCACACGGCCACCGCCTGGATGCCCGTCTCTTTCAACTTCGTTTTGACCCTCGACATACTGTTGGCATCCATTTCAGGACCGATTGTAGCGGGAACGTCATCTGCCACGGTTTGGCGGGAGAGCAATTCTACATAATGCACGCCCAGGGCCTGAATGTTGTCGAGGGCTTCAAAAAGGGTCAGATTGTTATAGGTCCAGCACTGAACGGCAATCTTCCAGCCGAGTTTGGCCATGACCATCTCATTGATTCCAAAAGAGCTTTGCTCCGTAGTATCCTCGTCGGGATTAACGGCCTCAGATTTTGAGGACTGTATCAAGCAAAAAGAAATGACGATCCAAAAGAAGAGCAATCGTTTTGAATTCATTTTTCTTTCCTTCTAGAACTTCCTATTTTTAATGGTTCCCCGCTTTCGCGGGGATGACTTTTTTCTTCGAATGGCTATTGGATACAGAATTTCAGACTATTAATGGCGCACATTAAATATTTTAATACCTGCTACCTCAGCCGTTCCGCCAGCGATCGAAGATCGCCCTAACCCGGTCCAATTGGATCGCCACGTTGGCGTATTCGTTCTTGCCGCTGTGGTGCTCGACGCTGTATGAACCTTGATAGCCGACATCGCGCAAATTTTTCATCTTTTCTTCGAGCGGTCCTTCTGTAATGTTCCAGGCAAAATGCGTATGACACACCCACGGCGCCACAAGCCGGTCAGCCTCCTCCGCCTGAGCGCCATGCCAGCCGCCGATATGACAGGAAATCCCAAAAGCCGGATGGTCAACTGCCTCATAAAGTTTCTTCAGATTGGCCCAGACCGCTTCGGGACCCCAGTGGTTCTCGGCACCTACTTTAAAGCCGTGGTCGTATCCCCAATGTGCGTATTCTTTGTACCGTTCCACAATGTGATCGAACTGCTCGTTGGTCCATACTTCACCGCTGCCGCCGGCGTCCACCCGCATAAACTTTGCCCCAAGTATCTCGGCGGCCTTTAGATTCGCCAGCGCATACTCGTAATTCTTTTTGCGTTTGTCGGGGTCGTCTTCCCATATATGCACCTGGTCCGCACACAAATCGGCAAGCATCAGTTCCCGTTCATCGAGAGCCTCCCGAATTTTCTTCAAATAGCTCTCATCCACGCTCTTGAAAAAACCGTTCCAGATATCGGCCACGCTGAGATTGTACCGGTATTTGCAGGATTCCAGATATCCAAAAACGTCCATCTTGCCTTCTTCCATCAGCACTCGAAATGAGTAAGACAGGATGGACAGTTGCTTTGAGGGTATTACAGCTTTGCCGGAGCCGGGCGATGCTGAAGCCGTTTTACTGCCGACAGCAGAAGCCGTGACGGCCGCCACTGTTGTTAATGATTTGCGCAAAAAATCACGACGATTGTTCATGAATCACTCCTTTTCGTTGTATGTCAATGCATGGGATACACTCATGCGGTCAATTCCCAACCTTGTCGATATTCGCGAGTCAGGTGTTTGTTCGCCGACTCTATGTTCGTGATCAGCCTGCCGGTAGAGTCCCATTGCAGTCTCTGACCGCCCATCCGAAGTGAAATTGCAGCCAGGTTAAAGGCATCGGAAATAGGCCCGCCAAGCGTAAAATCAGCAAAGGTTGATTGGATACCTTTTAATGTCTTGATCCACTCACTGCCATGTTCAGATATCTCTTCCTGAGGCGTTTCGGCTTCGTTTTCGAGCGTCTCGCGCTCCGAATAAATTTGCGGATTCTCACCGCGGAATTGACAAATGATCTTGCCCTGATCACCGACAAACATCATTCCTTCTGCCGACAGCCCTCTGTCCTCTCGCTCGATCTCTTCCGGCGTCGGCGGTTTCATTCCACCGTCGTACCAGAATAGATTCAATGCCGGTCGGTTATCTTTTGCCGCGAACTTGAATCGAACTGTACAGGCGAGCGGAAACGAGTAATCATTTTCTATGCGATGACTGACGCCATCTTCGATGATGCAGGCATGGCTCGGCGTTGATTCCACTGTGACCAGATTATCCAGATTGAACTCGCGGAACACCGGCCATAGACTATAATGGCCCATGTCGGCAATCGGTCCGCCGCCGAACTCGTACCAGCCGCGAAAAACTGCATGCGTATAATTCGGGTGATAGGGCAGGTCCTGTGACGGCCCCAGCCACAGCTCCCAGTCAAAGTCCTTTGGAATCTTCGGTTTGTCCGTCGGGATCGTTGCGTACTGCGGCCATACCGGCCGGTTCGACCAATTGTGAATCTCGCGCAGAGTGCCGATCGCACCTTTCCGAATCCAGCCCGCTACCGTGCGAACCTCTTTACCATCACTTGCTGCCGAAAAGTAAGTGCCGACCCCTGTTTTGCGGGCAGTTTCAATGACCAATTGCGCCTCCTGTACTCGATTTGCCAAAGGTTTGTGCATCGAAACATGTTTGCCCCTTTTCATTGCTGCAATCGCAATAGTTGCATGAAGATGGTCCGGCGTCATCACCTCAACCGCGTCGAGATCTTGCTCCTTCTCCAACATCTCGCGAAAATCCGCATAGGCAGTACAACCCTTAAATGCGCCCGACGGCTGCTGTTTTCCATAGCAGTTTTCGACGATCAGTCGGGCGACGTTACGGCCTCCGGGAATGCCCTTCCCCTTCAGCCAATCGGGTTTATCCAGTATTCGCGCGATACTCTGCCGCAAACCGTCGCGCGACCAATCAACGTAATTGTAGCCCTCCTTCTCGGGATCGCATACGGCGACGACCTGCAGTTCCGGCATTCCAAGCCTGCTCATCAAATGCGGTAATCCCATGGTCCCGCAGCCAATTAAACCGAAGGTTATTTTGTCACTCGGGGCGATCTGTTCTTTTCCGCCCAGCACATGGCGCGGCACGATCGTAAATGCCATTGCCGAAGCAGCCGCACCACCGAGGAATTTTCTGCGATTCATTTCACTATCCATTTTTTTCTCCTTGTTTTTTAAGTGCAATTATACTCCGGGTTCGGCAGCAACGCTTGCCGCTTCGGCGGTCCAGCGGATACCGCGGATAAGTAATTCGCGGAATTCAGGGCAATTATGGGCCTGTTCATCGTGCCCAAGCTGGATATTGAAAACGTTTGATTTTCCATATTTGCGGGTCCAGGCGATAGGCTCATCGTTTTCCGGGTGACTTGTGGTCAGCAGGAGATGGTTGTCCTGTGCCCACCAACGCCCCATATAGGTTTCGTCGATAATCTCGAAATCCTTCATGCCGCGGGTAATCGGGTGCCGGTCATCCACTACTGAGATGGGGATATGCAAGCCTTCATGGACCTTGCCGTGCGGCCAGGGTTTTCCATCTATTTCAACATCAAAGTAAATGTAGGCTGTTCCGATGATGTAATGGTATTCCCGCCAGCTTTGAAACGCGGCCTGAGCGTGATGCATCACTACCAGGCCAATGCCTTTCTCCTTCAGGAGCCGCACAAAGTTCTCCTGTCGTTTCGGGGATATTTGTTGCGTCATGTTGTAGAGAAGGATGACATCGTAATTCCAGGCACTGATGTCCTCAAACACCTCACTTTCATCCTTCAGGGTATACTCGGAATAGGCAATGTCGTCGCATTTGAAGATGCCGAAGAATGACTCGCGATTGAAGTGATGCCCGCTTGTCACGATAAGGACATCAATCTTGTCCGGATCCCCGAACGCAGTTTTGCGGGAAGCTCCCTGCGCGTCAAGGTCTGAGAATAATGGCATAAATGACAGTATTATACAAATTATCAGCAAAAT
>RPQV01000185.1 GCA_003818595.1 Calditrichota bacterium | reverse complement strand
GTCGTTGGAGCGCCGGACATTCACTTTGAAAAAATTCTTCCACAACTTTTAACACTCAAGGCACCGTGGTTACAGGGCTGTTTCATTCGTCCATGCTTTTTCGAACCGACATTTCACAAGTATGCGGGCGGGTTATGTTCAGGGTTGCAGATTCATACTGATCATTGGGGTTATCAGCATGAGCGTTTTAAACCCTATCGCATCGTCGCTTTGATCTTGAAAGCGATTCGCAACAATTACCCCGATTATGCCCTTTGGCGAAAATTTGATTACGAATACGAGACTAACCGACTCGCAATCGATCTGCTCACCGGTGGGACCTTTTTCCGCACTTGGGTCGATGATCCGGCCGGCAAGGTTGATGATTTCGATGCGCGTCTGGTCGGTGACGAGGAAAGTTGGGAATCAAGGCGTAAGTGCTTCCTGCTGTACTGAATAGGATCATCACATTTGCGACTTGAGCCATAGTACCCAATCCTGGTTTTCAGGCGGAGTTATGAGTTCACGTCGATCAACGCTGAATAATCCGGCATCGCGGTAAACGCCGGTCACAGGATTATACCATGTTGCCATGACCTGTCTTCCGGCCATTTGCGAAAAATCAACGACGAGGCAGCAGAATAAAATCCGAGATTGTGAACTAGAGATGCCGATAAAGATTCCAATTGAGATAGGAATCAACAGCCTCCTGAATGACATCAGCGCAATGCCCGCGCACCATACCGACATGATGTTCAAAACCGTTTTTGCACATGAAACGCAAGAGTTCGCGCAGGCGTGGTATTCTGCAGACCGCAATGCCGCCGTCCATGGCGCACGGATCGTCGGTAAAGTCGCCTTCGCCAAGATAGGCGCGGATCTTTCCATGAACATCATCGGTTGAAACGCGGAAGTAGGTCATTGGACCGGCGGCGACTTTGCCCTTGACAGCGCCAAAGCAGCAATCGGGGCCCAAAGTAGCGCCCAAAATATCCAGAGTGGAAATTTCCACCGGCGCGTTGATGAATCCTTTGGGGTAATTGCTGCAGTGGGTGTTGATGCATTTGTCGCGCTGGTCGCCATAGTTGTTGTTCCAGTCAAGCAATGCCGAAGGCTGTTCTGTCGCCAGGTTGAGCGCGTACATTCCCAGAACGCCGCCCAAGTCAACCTCACAGGCGCATGGCTTGTTTTTATCACCCAGCATGCTCATGGTCAGGCAAATCGCACAACCATAGTTTTCCTGAATCGAAGTCCAACATTGCATCCCTGCGGCATCAATGTTATTGGCGGCCATCCATTCCTCAACCGCAACGGACAAGCAGGCCTGTTTATGAATCGCCTCATCGCGGACGGAATCAGGGATGGTGCCATAGGCGCGGATTTCCTGCAGCTTTTGTTGAACCTGATTGGATTGACCATTTTGTTTTTTCGCCGCCGCAATGATATCGGACAGATCAACCGGAACGACCGTGATGCCTGAAGCCTGAAATAGTTTTTCACTAAAACGCATGGTCTGAAAAGCTGCCGGACGCACGCCGATGGCGCCGATGCGGGCGTTTTTCATTCCCTTCACCACACGACAAACTCGAGCGAAAAAGTCCAGATCATGAGTAAATGTTTCACTTTCAACTGCACAAGTATGCAGGGTGGTATCCGTAAAAGGGATGCCGTACTGGTAGAGGTTGTTGCACACAGACAGTTTTCCGCAAAACGCATCTCGCCGTTCACTGACGCTGACTTTGTCTAGATCGTCATCGCAAGCCTGCACCAGAATCGGCACATTCAGATTGGCATAGCGCAGGGTATTGACAATGCCCAATTCGTCGCCGAAATTCGCCAGGCTGATGATGACGCCGTCTATTTTCTCCGCATGCTGCCGAAAAAGACGCGCATATTTTTCCGCTTCGGCGATGGTTTCAACCGCACCCGCTTTAGTCTCATTTTCGGGAAGAATCACGGTATCAAAACCCATCTTTTGCAACTTGGCGAGCAATACTTTTCTGACGCCGACAGCCAATTCGGCGGAAAAAAACCCGCGGTTGCCGACCACAACCGCAAAGGTCGGTTTTTTTGTCTGCATAAGTTCTTTCCTCTCATTCATAGGTTAATTCAGGCAGAGCCTGTTGATCTGTTCCATTTTTTGTTCGTCCATTGATCAGTTGAATCCATAACGGTTGGAAAAAAGCGTTTCAGCTGCGAAAAACGGGTTCGACCCCTCCGGCAATTCTTTCAAGTTTTTCAATCTCATCCTCATTAAGAGGAGCGGCATTCGCTGCGATCATGAATGCGCGGTCCCAAAACATGGGTTCTCCCGGAGGGATTGCAGCCGTGACGCCCTGCATCAATGTCCAATTGAGTGCCAGTCGCGCTGTTTCATCAGCATCCGCGGCAATTGGGTTGTACCAAATTTTGCGATATTGAAATTCCTGTTCGCTCTTTCGGGCGCTGAATGCCAGTCCTTTGAGCGCCAAGATTCCCATCCTTTTTTCTTTTGCGGTGGCCAGGACTCGAGGACCAAAATTGCCTTCGTACCAATTGACGAAATTGATGGGAAATAAAATCGTATCAAAGTCGAAACGGTTCATGGCTTCCATGGCTGCCTCTTCAGAATGCGCTGAAAAGCCCAAAAAGCGAACCAATCCCTTTTCTTTGGCTTTAACAAATGTCTCCAATGCGCCTCCGGGGCCGAAGGCGATCTCAATATCTTCATCGCTGGTCAAGTGATGCAGCTGATAAAGATCAAAATGATCAGTGCGTAGAATGCGAAGAGAGTTCTCCAGCTCGCGCTGGGCGTCATCCGCTTTTCTTTGATTGGTTTTGCAGGCCAAAAAGCAGCGTTTACGATAGGGCTCCAGCGCCGGTCCCAATTTTTCTTCGGCGTTGCCATAACTGGGAGCGACATCAAAGTAATTGATGCCATGATCAAAAGCCCGCGCCACCATTTCATTGGCAATTGGTTGTTCTTCATTCATCACCAATATTCCGCCAAAGCCGAGTAGAGAGAGTTTTTCACCGGTTCGACCGAGTTTCCGTTTTGGCATTTCGGCCGGTGCCGCGTGAAGAAATTGAGGCATAAAAGTCAAAGCCGTTGTTCCTGTAGCCGCGACGGCTAAAAAATGTCGACGTTTCATTTTTGATTCCTCCTTGACTTTTCGGATTCCTGTCTTGATCGATTGCCCGTTTATCGCGTTCATCGCCGCAGGTACAGGTTAATCCCTGAATCGTTCATTCCTGAAATGAGTTTAATCATTTTTGCGGGTAAAATGCAAGCAGGAAAATGATGGAACGGTTATACCTCAGTCACGGGTAACATATGCATCCGCCCGTTCACGCCAAATTCGCCAAGACCTCGCACGGAGACGCCAAGACGCAAAGGGAAATGATTCATTTATAAAGGTCAAGTTAACGTGTTCAATATTTCAACACCATCAGGTTTATTTGTGAAAATCTTTCTCCTCGTCGTCTACCCTGATCAGAAATTTCGATGCAAACGCTGTCAAATGGTCGGATGTACGACGAGGAGTTCCTCCGTGCTCTTTGCGTCTTCGTGCCTCCGTGCGAGGCCTCTTTGCGTTCTTTGCGTCTCGTGAATCATTTCAGTTTTTACACGAATTGATTTATACCCGAAACTGAGGTTTTACATGGAACGAATAGAATGGTGAAGAACTCCTGGACAGACCGAATGTTTGAATTGTAAAATCAGCAAAAAAAAACTCCTCGGAAACTGCTATTCATCTCAAAAGCTGCAGTTAATCAATCCGAGGAGTCATGCAAATGGAGGAAACAGGCGGGAGGGGTACCTGATCTCCGCATGCAATTATTTGATCAAGGTCATTTTTTTCATTTCATTGAATGACCCGGCTTTCAAGCTGTAAAAATAGACGCCGGCGCTCAGATCCGAGGCATCCAATGCAATGCGATGGGTGCCGGGTTTCATGGATTCATTCACCAGTGTCTTAACTTGTCGGCCGAGCAGATCATACATTGCCATAAAAACCATTCCCTCTTCCTTGATCTGAAAAACAATATTGGTTGTCGGATTAAAGGGATTGGGATAGTTCTGACTGAGCGAGTATTCGCTGGGCGCGCTCACTGCGAAATTGACAGACTTGGAATATTGATATGCACCATTGGTATCGACCTGTTTCAGGCGATAATAATAGGTACCGGCTTCGGAAGCTGAATCATCGATAAATTCATAGCGATGCTGCTGCGATGAGGTACCTGCGCCCTCTATAAAGCCGATTCTCTGCCAATTTTTTTCCTCATTCACGGCGCGTTCCACATAAAAGCCGAAATTGTTGGTTTCAGAAGCCGTTTCCCATTTCAAGAGCACGGCATTGATGACGCTGCGCGGAGCATACTGAACCACAAAGGATGCCAATTCAACAGGGGTTGTATCCTCAAAATTGGCGACAATCAACATGCCCGTGGTCACCGTCACGGCAACAGGATTATCACCGGTATTAACGGCGCCGCTCCAGTTCATAAAAGGATACTTTCCAGAATCCGTCGAAACTGCCTTTAGTGTTATAGCTGAGCCATAGGGAAGTGAGTACAATGTATCAGCCGTCGTATATACAGCACTATCCGCAAATTTTACTCGGATTTGCCCCATTTTTGTATCACTTTGTAAACGCAGAGTATAGCTCTTTTTTTCAAATACAGCTTCGATGCTCATATTTTGTTCAATCGACATAGTGTATGAACTGTCGCTGCTGAGCACCGTTGTTGTAGCGCCGTCCAGTTTTGCCCAATGCTTAAATTTCCAGCCCGTCTGCGGCGTCGCGACCAGATTCACATTGGCGCCGAAATCATATGCATGCACTTGCCCCATCAGCGGTGTGGTGGTTCCGCTGTTTGCGGGATTCACACTCACAAAGAGCGAATCGCGTTCGAGGACAAATACTGCCGTGGCTTGAACATTCTTGCTCATTTTCACCTGAGTGGCGGCTTGTGAAGAATCGACGACCTCAGCATCTGCCGGAATAAAGGTCCAATGACTGAAATGATAGCCTGAATCTTCGACCGGTTTGGCAAAAATATCGGCATAAGTCAATGCCGTGTAGGATGTCGCTGATTCCGGGAGCACGGTTCCGGCAGCGGGATTAGTCGTCGCGGTCAAGGTGTATTTTTTCAAATCAAAATGGGCGACAACACTGACGTTTTTATTCATGGTAATGGTGATTTTCTTATCAGTAACCTGCTGAACTCCATCGATGAGGTAATGTTTAAATTCATAATGTTCGGCAATCTTGGTGGAATCGACCTTGATGGTCACCTGCTTGGCATCATCGACGATATAGAGATAATCTTCTGCTTTGGGCAGCGTCTCCCCTTTTCCGGCGGGAGAAACGGAAATCGACAATTTAACCAGGCCGCTGTGAACCTTGACCAAAGCAGTGCCCAGGCCGTAGTACGTCACCGGCGTCGTCAACGGCTCACCCGTCACCGTGTCAAGAAAAGTAATATTGCTGTCGGGAATCGCAATCACGGTATCTGTCGAGTCTACCAACATGTATAATTTAATTGGATTGCCTTCTTTAAAACCGGCATTGAGGACGACATTGTTCTGTTTGTCTTCTTTGTAGGCGACAATCATCATAAATTCATATTGGGTGAAATCAGCATAATCTTTGAGCAGTGTATAGACACCGACACACAGCTCGCCATCAAACGCTCCGATTTTATCTCCCGCCACGGGAACAAGGCCGTTGTAATTAAAGCCCGTGAAGAAAATATTCATCGGCTGAAAATTGCTCGGTGGATTTACAAAGCTCGCCGGAGTGACCGCGGCGGATGCTGAACCTCCTGCTACCACCCATAAAAGTATTAACACAGGAAGCAAAACCAATAACCTTTTGAATTTCATAACTAACCTCTTTATTCGTGAAAATCTTTGCAGCAGCCATTTTCTCTTTCAGTGATTCTTTCACGTGAGAGATAACTCTCGCATGAAAGAATCACTTCTCTTCTGGCCTATAGCAAATAGTATTCCTCAATTTCTCTCCGTTAATAAGTGCTGAATTATTCATTAATTACATTTTTGTAAAGGATTGGGAGGAGAGTGTCTCCTCCCAATCCACTTTAGATTATTTTGCAAACAACATCTTGCGTACTTCAACAAACTTGCCGGCGGTCATCTTGTAGAAATAGATGCCGGTGGCAACGCGCAAGCCGGATGCATCAACACCCTTCCAAATCACTGAATGATAACCGGCAGTCTGCTGGTCGTCAACCAAAGTCGTCACCAGTTTTCCGGTGATGTCATAGATCTGGACCTTTACATAGGCATCCTGCGGCACCGCATAGGTGATCGTGGTGCTGGGATTGAACGGATTCGGATAATTCTGTTGCAGTTCAAAAGCCTGCGGGACAACACTGACGGTGCTCACAGCGTTAATGTTGACCATCGCCGTTGCTCGGGGTTCGAAACCCTTGGAAACGGAGGCAGAACCGGTTTCAGATTCCTTAAAGGTTATACCATCGAGGGCAATTTCAATTTCCTCATTCATGGTCTGTTTCCAGACGCGGAAGCGAACTGTATTGCCTTCGGTGAAGCCGTTGCCGCTGCCGTCATCCATGGCGGCGACAATTGAAAGCGGCTGATGAGAATTGATATCGCGCTCAATCACTGCAGAGCCGACCATCCTGTCACCATCGTAAACCGCCACTTCGTCTCCGATCTGCAGGGCAACGCCATCCACAGATGCCTGGGTCACATAAAAGTTCATCGGCATAAAGGGATTACCCTCGTTGTGCATAAAGTGCTTCGGTTTCTGAGCCTCGACGAACATAGCCGCCTTGGCCATCTGGTCCGGGCAGGTTTGATCGAACGATGCCGACGCAGAGACATAGATGTAGTAACCTTCGCCTGGTTTCATGTTGCCAATGCCATTATACCAACCGACAAACGCCAGTTTCTC
>RPQV01000184.1 GCA_003818595.1 Calditrichota bacterium | reverse complement strand
TTTACAAAAGCCGAGTATTCAATTTTTACGTAAAAGTAAATCATTTTGGAAAATCCTCGGAGAAAAAGGGATTTTCAGTCACATTATACGCGTTCCCATATCTTATCCTCCTGAAAAATTCAATGGCGCCCTGCTCTCCGCCATGTGTACGCCTGACCTTCTGGGAACGCAAGGATCGTTCTCTTATTATTCCAATCATCCTCGTCCTACAGCTATTTTTTCCGGAGGAAAAAGATTTCAGTTTGAAAAAAGAGAAGAGGAGTGGTGTGGTATTCTTCAGGGTCCGGATCACCCTCTGATAAGCCCAGCAAAGCCGTTGACCATCCGTTTTCGACTCAAGGTTGATCAGGAAGGCATTCCCACGTGTCTACAAATTGGCAGAAATAGGTACCCGATCATGGTCAATGAATTCACGCCTTGGATTCCCGTAAGTTTTCGCGCCGGATGGTTGGTCATCAGGGGCATGTGTCAATTCTACTTGAAGGTCGATCTTCCCTTGATCGAGTTATATGTTTCACCCATCAATGTCGATCCTGAACGGCCGGTACTACCCATTTCCACTCCGCACTATTTTTCCAATTATCTGTCCAAACTTCATGGACGCTACAGCACGCTGGGTTTAGCGGAGGATACATGGGCTTTAAATGAGGGAGTTCTGGATGAGGAAGGATTTTTAAAACAAGCGTATCATCTTTTTGAGGAGCGAGAAAAGCAGTTTTTCCATATTCTCTCCAAAATGTCTCGCGGGGTCTGCGCCTGTGTATTCGATGGCACAGATCGAATTCAGCATATGTTTTTTCGCTATTTGGACAAAGATCATCCGGCAAATTGTCATTTGAAAAAACAGCAGTATCCGAACGCTATCGCCGATGTATATCATAAAGCGGATGAAATCATCGGCAGGGTGTTACGCCAATTATCAAAAGATACATTGTTTTTGGTGCTTTCCGACCATGGATTTACATCTTTTCAACGCGGAGTAAATTTGAACGCCTGGCTGCTGCAGCAGGGATATTTGATCCTGAAGGACGACTCATCGGAAACTGATTATTTGCAGAATGTTGACTGGTCCAGAACTCGCGCTTATGCGCTTGGATTGGCAGGGATTTACCTCAATCTTCAAGGTCGAGAGTCGCAAGGTATTGTTGCCCGCCGCGATGCAGCTTTGCTCAGGAAGGAATTGGTCGCTAAATTATCTGGTCTTTATGATCCTGAACGGCAGACGACGGCCATAAACGCTGTGTTTGAAGCACAACTCATTTATGATGGTCCCTATCTTGAGAATGCGCCTGACCTCATTGTGGCCTATAATGAAGGTTATCGAATTTCATGGGCCGGCGCGCTCGGCAAAACTACACGGGATATTTTTGAGGACAATACTAAAAACTGGAGCGGTGATCATGGAGTTGATCCGCGAATCGTTCCAGGAATTTTGGCTAGTAATCTCGCCATCAAAGCACAACAACCCCACATTGCGGATGTGGCGCCGACGCTGCTTGATCTTTTCGGAATTGATATTCCCGCTTATATGGATGGAAAACCGTGGTCGATCGATGCGGCGGAAGGATAGAAATTAAATGCTTATTGAACGTCGGGATTTTTTCAAAACTTTATTGCAAACACTGGCAGCGACAACCCTGGCTTTGCCAAAACGAAAAGGCTTTGCAGCGCCCAATTTGAGTAATCCCAAAATCGCCAAACAAGTGATTGTGTTGGGAATCGATGGAATGGACCCTCAGCTCCTGCTGCAGTTTGTTAAACGGGGAGAAATGCCGACATTCGCCAAATTAATGCGTGAAGGATATTGGGGGCCTTTACAAACGACAACACCGCCGCAAAGCCCTGTCGCCTGGTCCAGCTTTATTTCAGGTGTCAACCCCGGCGGGCATGGCATATTTGATTTTATCCATCGAGATCCTTCGACTTTTGCGCCCTTTTTATCGACAAGTCGCAGCTACGATTCTGATCGGGTGTTGAAATTGGGTGATTGGCAAATTCCGTTAAAGGCAGGCAGAGTGGAAATGTTACGGAAAGGTCCGGCATTTTGGACTTTTCTGGAAGAGAAAGATATTCCGGCCACTTTGTTCAGTTTACCCGCAGATTTCCCCGTGCAACCCGGTAAAGCGAAGATCATCAGCGGAATGGGGACCCCCGACTTGCTGGGAGGCTATGGAACTTTCACTTTGTTCACCGATGCTGAAATCCCCAATGCCGATCATTTTACCGGCGGCAGAATAGTGAAGCTGCAAATTGTCGACCATGCGGCAAAAGCGGTTCTGCATGGACCTCCCAATACCATGCGTAAAGAACGCATCGATTCAGCTATTCCCGTTTCATTTCGACGTGATCCATGGGAGAAGGTAGTTAAAATTGATATCCAGGATCATCAATTGCTTTTCAGCGAAGGTGAATGGTCTGACTGGATTCCACTCAAGTTTGAACTGATGCCTCTGTTTGCGACTGTAGCCGGCATGGTGAGAATTTATGTTCAGCAGGTATTCCCCAATTTGCGCATTTATTTCTCTCCGCTCAATATTGATCCGATGGAGTCTCATGTTCCAATCTCCAATCCCTACAGCTATTCACAAGAGTTATCTCAAGCTGTGGGGCGGTTTTATACCCAAGGATTTCCTGAAGATACCAAGGCGCTATCAAACGGTATCTTTTCGGATGAAGAATTCCTGGTTCAATCGCGATACGTCCTGCAGGAACGACTGCGGCTTTATGAACACGAATTATCGCGATTTCAGGAAGGCCTGTTCTTTTTTTATTTTTCAAGCATTGATCAGAACAGCCATATGATGCTGCGCACAATGGATCCGACTCATAGTCAGTATAATGCACAGGCCACTCGGGAAGTCAAGGACGCAATTTATTTCTTTTATCGGGCGATGGATGATGTGCTTCGGCAGGCGTGGGATAAAATGAAGGGCAATTCGACTTTATTATTGCTTTCTGATCACGGCTTTGCACCGTTTACACGCGAATTCAATACCAGTTCCTGGCTGGTTGAAAACGGATTTACCGTATTGAAGGATCCTTCAAAAGCCCGGGAAAGCGTCTATTTTGATGGTGTGGATTGGAAAAAGACGAAAGCATTTGTTTTGGGACTCAATGCTGTTTACATCAATCTTGCCGGGCGCGAGGTACATGGCAGTGTTTCGCCGGCCGAGGCGCCGAAAATCAAGCAGGAGATTATCAACCGCTTGAATTTGGTTGTGGATCCTAACTCCGGGAGAAAAGTGATTCATGAAGCCTTTGATGCTGAAAAAATATATTCGGGACCTTTTGCCCATTTAGCGCCGGATATTGTCGTCGGTTATGAACGCGGTTTTCGAATTTCTGATGAAGCTGTTCTGGGAAAATTTCCAGCGGGAATTTTCCAGCATCGACTCGACAAATGGTCGGCAGACCACTGCGTGGCCCCGTCCCTTGTTCCCGGCGTCCTGCTGACGAGTGAACCCCTTGTGAAAAAGGATCCGGCGATATGGGATCTGGCGCCCTCTATATTAAGAAAGTTTGGTTTGGAAATTCCTGGAGAAATGGAAGGCAAGTCCATATTTTCCTGATTCAATGAGAAAGGATTGACAATGGCGGGTAAAAAAATAAAATTAGATGAAGATATTTATCGACGTGCGCTCAAATTTTCCGCTGCGCAGGGATATTCTTCACTGGAAGAGTTCATCTGCCATATCATCGAGAAAGAGCTTCAACTGCAAGGTGGAGCAGATGCAATTAATGAAATTGAAAGAAAAATGAAAGGTCTGGGGTATTTTTCCTGAGGAAATTGATGCTCAATTCGACTGAGAAAATACAGGTATCCCGCTCTTGATAATCAATCTATTAAAATCATTTTTATGCCATTCAATTTGGATAGTTGTCAAGCCGTTGTCGAAATTGCCGCACATCTGGGGAGTTGTTTTTCTCTCAATATTGACGGGCTTGGCGCTGCTGATCATTTTCAAACGCATTTCCAATCAGAGCGGAATAGCTGCGGCTAAAAGCCGAATCAGTGCCCATTTGCTGGAAATCCTGCTTTATCGGGATGATGTCAATCGATCATTTTTTGCCTTGCTGAATTTACTCAAGTACAATCTCAAATATCTTGGGTACGCATTCAAGCCGCTGCTGATCATGTCGCCGGTCATGTTCATTCTTTATATTCAGCTCTCTTCTCTATACGCGTTCAGGCCGATTCTGGTTGGAGAACAAATAATCATCACGATTTTATGCCGATCATCAGTCCCGCTTGAGAATGTTCTGCTTTTGGAAAATGAGGGATTCAAAATAAAGAGTTCGCCTCTGCGAATGCTCAAAGAACATCAGATTCAGTGGAAAATAGAGGCCATGAGGGAGGGAATTTCCGAGTTGACTTTTCGATGGAATGATGAACAGGTTAATAAAAGATTAGTCGCCGGTAAATCATTCATTCCTCTTGCTGCACAAAGAATCGCAGAAAACGATCCGAAAACAATTCTCCATATTGCAGAACCCTCGCTTCCTGAAGAATCATTTCTGAAAAGTGTTTCGATAGATTACCCTCGTCGAGTCTTCTCCCTGTTCGGTCGGCATTGGTCTTGGTTCACCTTGTTTTTAATGATCACATTGCTGACCGGATTCTCTTTCAAAAATAAACTGGGTGTAAACCTATAAACGTTCCAACAGGAGCATCAATTCTTGCCGATGCTATTTGGCTTGCGCGGCCAATTCCTCAAATGAGAATGTTTTGCTGAAATAGCGTGGTGGGTGGGTCTTGCGCCATGAATCCTTATCCTTATCGGTTTACGGATAATCGATGGTCCCCGACTTTTCTACCGGCGGAGTTTGAGGTATGCTGACTCGTGGATCGAGTTTTGCCTTTCGTGCTTTATTTCTATCCAAGGCAGCTGCGATGAACTGATTGGCATTAAAGGGAATAGGTTTTTTAATCAATTCAGGAACCGAATAAGCATACAACAAAGTTTCATCCAGTCGCGGATTCTTTTGAGGCAAGATGAAGGGTTTATGACATTGATATTGATCATCTACGTAACTGATATAGAGCCGAGTATAAACACCGTTGTCGCGCTTGCTGGTGAAAACGATCCAACGGCCATTGCTTGACCAAGAGTGATAGCCTTCTGCTCGATCGCTGTTAATCTCTAACCTTCTGAGTGATTTATCTTCCAAATTCATCATATACAGATCGCTGCTCTGACGAAAGATGGGGAAATTGCCATAATCAGCGAGACAAAGCAAAAGATATCTTCCGTCCGGTGAGATTCGAATATGAGAACAGCTTTTGCCGATTTCTGCTGCTGATAATATCGTCTCGAGTTCACCCCACTTCTCGTTAAATTGATCATATGCCACACGTATGAGATCATATTTAACATCCGCATAATGTTTTTCCAGTGAAAAGTCGGCACTGATTCCAGGCGCCCGACAGAAATACAGATAATCGCCATCAGGTGACCAGGCGGGATACGTCTCCATAAATGACGGATGACCAATGGTTGAGTCGGTCATGACTGTTTGAGTATCGAGCCGGTATAGAATTAAATCTGAGCTCAAGTCAATGACATCGCGACTCTCACCTGCTGCGTGAAAGAACTGAAAAACTTTATTGATTGAGAACGCCACGATGTTGCCTTGAGGATGCCAGGCAGCATATGCGCCGGGAGCAGAATTGAATTCAGTTCTGGTATCCGTTTTAAAAATATTTTGGTTCTTGACAAATAAAGTGCCTGCGGCCTCTCCCCAGCGGACATGCAGGAGCATTTCATCAGGATCATGATGATTAAAAGTGTGGCAATTAATGCAGGCGTCAATTGTTTTGGTGGTCATTATTATGGATTCTTCAACTCCAGTTAAATCCCTCTGTCTGATGGTGATCTCATCCTGAACTGTGTAATTGGGTCTTAAAAATCGATAGACCAAGAATTGGTCGATCGGTTCTGCTGCGATTTGCTGGCTGATTCGACGATAGCGAACCCATTTGCCGGCTGAATCCGCTGCATAGATATCTAAATATATGAATGAGCCTCTGTTTTCCTGCAGTAATCTCTGCCACGGCTGTCGCGGAATTTGAATGATGGGGGACTTGCCGGAGATGGTGATCGGTTTGGTTGAATCGGCAAAGACTTTAACGACAAAACGTTCTCCTGGTTCTTTGATCACAAAGTTGAGGGGTGCAATATTGGGCGGGATGACGACATCTGCATAATCCGGCGACAACTTGGGAAAAACGGAGCGGGTATAAGCGTTTGAAAAATCCGGCAATGGGGAGCAGTTGAATGTTGCGATCGAGAGAAACATAAACAATAAAATCAATCGCTCAGGAAAAGTTTTGTTCAAATGAAGAGAATTCACTGTAGGCCTGCTTTGTCAGATGAAGCAGCATTCTGCATTTGAGGATTAAAATACAAACTATAAAACCAATAGGTATTTCCGTATTTTTTCTCCAGTTCCCTTTTCGCGATAAATGCGTTATTCTGATGCTGCTTCAGGATGTTCAAAAAATCTGTAAATTGAGCAACGATTTCATGATCAATGTTAAATCCGGATAAATTGGTCCGGTTTTCTCCGGATGTTCTGATGAATACAAGGGCTGCTTCTTGGTAGTGTCGGGGAATGGTCTGCGGGTAAAAATTATGCATTCGGGAAAAGTTATAAACCAATGCGCCGAGACGAAAACTCAGCATATAATCCGCCATCGCGTAATCAAAAGCCATTTTATTGTCGTGATCATTCAGCATTATAGTTTCAATATCAATCGCCGGATATTGAGGATTGACAATAAAGTCTTTGTTTGGCATTGTCGAAGGGTAATGACTCAATAGAGAATCAGAGTTGACTGTGGCCGGATTGTCCAGTAACGCCTGATAACGCTTCGCCCAGCGCCGGAAGAGAATAGTTTTGCTCAGGGCAGTGATACACATTTGAGCCAACGCTCTATTGTCTTTTATCAAGCTGATTTTTGCCAATCGCTGCAGATGCCATGGCCCATTGCTGAA
>RPQV01000183.1 GCA_003818595.1 Calditrichota bacterium | reverse complement strand
CTTCCAATAGTTTATGCACGTCTTCTTTGGGAAGCGTTTTGACAGCGCCCAATTGTTGCGCGACAAAGCTGATGTGCGCAAAGTGTTCCAATGTCTCCATTTTATGATAGGCATTTAACACCGTTGAACCGATCGTCAGAGCGCCATGATTAGCCAATAAAAAGGCATCGTGGTCTTTGAGGTATTTGAGTACCGGCTGAAAAAATTCTTCGGTGCGAGGTTCGCCGTATTCCACCAGAGGAACGCCGCCTAGAACGATAATGACTTCGGGGAGCACACATTTCTCCAGCGATAAGCCGGCGACTGCGTGAGCTGTCGCATGAATAGGATGGGCATGACAGACGCTGTTCACATCCGGACGTTCCTTATAGATGCGCAAGTGCATGAACACTTCGGAAGACGGTCGTTTGCCGGTGGATAACAGATTACCGTCCATATCAACAAGAGCCAGGTCATCTTCTTTCATAAATCCCTTGGAAACTCCCGTCGGGGTGATCAGCACGCGCTTTTCATCCACCCGGGCGGATATGTTGCCGTCATTTGAAGCAACATATCCACGCTCATAGGTCCGGCGTCCAGCTTGAATGATCTCACGGCGTAACTGGAAAATTGACTTTTGCACGGAGAGACCTCGTTATTTTTTTTCTTTTATCGGCAGCAAGGTGACGGTTTCTTCATGAGGACGAGGAATCACATGAACAGACACGACTTCCCCGACCTTTTGAGCAGCGGCTGCGCCGGCGTCAGTGGCCGCTTTGACCGCCCCGACATCACCCTGTACAATAACCGTCACCAAACCACTTCCCACAGACACCTTGCCAACCAATTCGACGTGAGCCGCTTTCACCATTGCATCAGCAGCTTCAATCGCAGGAATATAACCGCGGGTTTCGATCATTCCCAGTGCTTCTTGTACCATAACATTCTCCTTGAATAATGATAGTTAAATTTTGAGATATTTAAAACATTTGCAAATTTTTGTATAGAGCGAGGCGCCGAATCCTGGCAAAATTCCTCGGTGTACAGATGCCTTCTCCCGTTGGACTCGCAATCGTATGAGAAAAATAGGCTTCTCCTGAATAGCCGCCGTTACCGGCGAGACTGGCGCCGTTCACCACCACAATATCGGTATCCAACACCTTATTGAATTGGGTAATGACATCGAGATTATTTGAATAAATCATCGCCGTGTGTTTGAATCCGTGCTCGGCTTTTGCAGCCAGCACTATTCCATCAGCGGCACTTTTTACCCGCACAATCGGCAGAAACGGCATCATCTGCTCTTCCTGAACAAACGAGCTGTCGAATTCTGTTTCGCCGAATAATATGCGAACATCATCTGACAACGACAAGCCAACTTGTTGCGCCAATACGGCGGCATTTTTGCCAATGAACGCTCGATTGGTGACCACATGGCCGCACTCGTTGCGGCTGAATGCTTTCGATTCCAACTGCGCAATCTGTTCACGGGTTAGACGTACGGCGCCAAAGGATTCCATCGTTTTCAGAAATTCATCGCAAATCTTTTGCACCACAAAAACTTCTTTCTCGGCAATGCAGAGAATATTGTTGTCAAAAGATGCGCCGTCGATAATGCGTTTGGCTGCCCGTTTGAGACAAGCGGTCTCATCGACCAATACCGGGGGATTGCCGGGACCAGCAGCAATGACTTTTTTGCCCGCTTGAAATGCCGCCTTGACGACAGCAGGACCACCCGTGGCAGCGATCAATGGTATTTCGGGATGCTTAAAGAGTATGTCCATGCTTTCCATCGTCGGTTCTCGTACCATGGCAGCGAGGTTTGCCGGTCCACCTGCCGCCACAATAGTGCGGTTAAAGATTTCCAAGGCATACGCTGACACCTTTTTAGCTGCCGGATGAACATTGAAAACCACGCCATTGCCGGCGGCAATCATCATGATGATGCTGTTCAACAAGACAGGCACAGGATGGGTCGAGGGCGTCACCGCCGCGATGACACCGTACGGCGCCCAATCCTCGTAGACTAATCCATAATCACCTGTCCAGGCTTTGGCCTCGAGGTCTTCAATGCCGGGAGTGGAATCCGCAGCATTATGGTGTTTGATGATTTTATCTTCCACACGTCCCATACCGGTTTCCTGTTGCGCCATACGGGCAAAAGTTTCCGCATGGGTATGCATGCTCTGTCGCAGGGCTGAAATAACTTCAGCACGTTTGCGCTTTTTCACCTCCACCCACAATTTTTGTGCGGCGATGGCGGCCTGAATGGCATCATGGACGTCCTCGAAAACACCCGTCGCAACGCCTGATGCGGATTGAGGGACGACACTCGATTTATCCGCCAGGGTCGATGGAGCGTTGGATAACCTCTGTAAAACCTCCTCGACGATAGCGCTCACCAATTTTTCATCCATAGATTAACTCTATTCTGTTATTTCCTTTGACTGAATCGATTAACCTTAAACAATGAACAGATACCTTGCCACAGGAAAAAGACCAATATACTCATTCCAGCTAGAACAACATCTCTCCAAAGGCATTGTGCGGATCAAGGCCTGCTGCATTGGCTTCATCGGTATCGACGTGCATCTGCAAGAGCAAACCATCTTTAATTCTCACGACGACATCATCAAAAATCAATCCCGCTGATCCATGGGCTTTGACTTGAATTTTATCACCCGCGTTTAAACCCAGGCGCTTGGCAGTTTCCGGATTCATATGCACGTGCCTCATCGCTCGGATGGCGCCTTCAGGAAGACGCAGTACTCCAGCCGGGCCGATCACGGTAAACGGCGCTGTTCCTTTAATGTCACCGGAGATTCGATGGGGCAAATCGATACCAAGGAAAATACCATCCGTATAGGCGAGTTCAAGCTGGGTCAAATCGCGCGTAGGTCCCAGAATACGAACCTGGCCAAATAGGCGGCGATTGGGTCCCATCACCGCAACCGTTTCATTGGCTGCAAATTCACCAGGTTGAGTTAAATCGCGCAACTTGGTCAGCTTGGCGCCTGAACCGAAAAGGATCTCCAGATGTTCCGGCATCACATGCATGTGTCGAGCCGAAATACCGATCGGCACTGTACGGTCTCCAAATGGCGGGAGGACTTCATCGACGACTTGGCGAACAATTTTTTCAATTCGTTCAGCATAATGCGAGGATATTGCACTCATAGCGTCTCTTCAGATGGTAAAATTTCGCGCTCGTAAATTAAATATAATCTCTATACAATCCCGGCGCAGGCGCCGGAATGACCACTTTATTGACCAATAATCCTTTTTGCGCGACGAGAAATGCACCGGTCTCAACCGCCTCACGGACAGCAGATACATCTCCTGTCAGTGTGACAAACGCCTTGCCGCCGAGCGCCATCGCCAACCGGATTTCGACAATTTCCACATTTGCTGTTTTCGCCGCTGCATCGGCGGCTTCCAGTAAGGAAGCGACAGAAAAGGATTCGATCATGCCCAGTGAGCGAATGGAAGCTACCCGGTTGATTCCAGAAACGGCCGGTAGTATATCAGGATGTAACCTTGGGATGACCGTGGAATCGATCACTGCTCCTTCAGCCATCATCGCGCCGGATTGCACTGAAGCCTGAACCTCAGCCACTGCACCGGCAATAATTACCAAATATTTCCCGGAACAGATCGAGCGGGCAATAACCAGTTCCACCTGCGCGGCTTTCAGCATCGCATCGACGACCTGCAGACCTGCAGCGACGCTGTTCAGTTCTAATAACCCCAAGGCATCCGCTTTCATTTATTCCTCTATAACCAAAAACTCATGATTGATCGTCGTCACTTTGCCGTCCATCGAAGCATGCAGATGTGCGCCCAGCTGACCTTCAGGCACTCGAGCAACCAGTTGCCCTCGGCTGACACGGTCGCCCACAGCTACAACCGTTTTCGCCGGCACGCCGACATGCTGCTTGAGCAGCAGAGTCACGCGTTTCGGTTTGATTGGTAGCTCGACAAATTCGGCTTCTTTTTCATAGCTGTGTACTCCCAGCCGTTGTACCAGCTGTTTTAATGGAACCCTCCTCATTTCCTTAAGGAAATGTGGTTTTACCTTTCGCGAACCCTGCCATTGGCCTTTGTTCATTTGCCGCAGATCATTCATCGATCTGATGCAGGCTTCGCGGGGGTAAAGCGCTTCGGGACAAGAATACAATGTGCAGAGCCCGCAACGGCAGCAGAGTTGAGCAAAGCTGTTCCAGAGCTCTTTGCCCATCGCTGTAAATCCGAGACTGCGCATAACCAGGTGCGGTTGAACATCATAACCGAGTAGGTAGCGGGGACATAATTCCGTACAGTAGCTGCATTGATCGCATGCCGAAAAACCGATTCGATCCATCTGCTTTTGCGTCCTAGAATATCGCTGAATAATCGAATGATCCGTCGGTAAAACAATGAGACCTCCGGTTGTTTTAGTCACCGGCTGCTGCAAATCCGTGATCAGCTTTCCCATCATCAATCCACTATCCATGACCGAAAAAGCGGTGACTGTCGCCCCACCGGCAATTTTCAGGACTTCGATAACTGACATTCCCAACGGGATCCATGTCGTCAGCGGCTTCTTCACCAATCCAGTGATGGTTAAAAAGGTGTCGGTTACCGGAATTCCCTCGGCGGCACGACAAATATTATGCAACGTCTCAACATTATTGACCACACATCCCACATCGAGGGGCAATCCCTGCGGAGGGATGAGGTTGCCGGTGATGGTGTGAACAAGCTCATATTCATCACCGGCGGGATAATAGTCGTCAAAATAATAGAGTTGAACTGGGGTGCCTGCTGCCGCCTTGTTCAACGCCGCGACGGCCTGATGGTTCTTTTTCTTGATGGCGAGAGCTGGGGCGGCGTGAGCGTTTTGGGCTGCCAGGGTCAGTCCTTTAATAACTTGGGAGGCAAAATGAGTCATCAACTCCCGATCTTTATGGATCAGCGGCTCGCATTCAGCACCATTTGCCAGGTACCAATCGACAGAGGCCTCCAATTTTACATGCGTTGGAAATCCTGCACCGCCTGCGCCGACAACGCCGGCCGCTTTGACTTGATCAGCTAAATTCATTCGAACTCACTTTTTTGCACCGAAACATTCACGATAATGTCGATTCCCTTAGCCTGAGCAACATCACGGGCTGCGGGAGTCATGATCGTCTTTGGTTGAATGGTCAGCTGTTTAACTCCATTTCGGGCCAACTCGAGAATATCACTTTCGGTATAAAGACGTTTTTCGTCACTTTTCTGATGGAGTTGACCAGAGGACTGCGGCTTCGATGGGTGATAGCTGGTGCAGGTTCTTGCCCATTGCGGGGCTTGAGTCGAAGCATCGGGGTCTTTTGGGGATACGATCAATTTTGCCAATTCCGGGTCGCGTTCGAGCCGTTTCAGCACCAACGCGACTATATGTTCAACGGTGTTCTTTAATTCATTTTCAGTCATTACAGCCCTCCTACAGATCAATTTGGTCAATGATACCGACAATAAGAGAGCGTACCGGCATCCGGCAGGAAAAATCCAGCAATTCCTCGGCTGCACGTCCTTCAGATGCCACCAGCACAAGATCGCCGCTTCCGGCGCCGACAAGATCAACGGCAACCATCAACCCACTTTGCGGGGCGCCTTGCGGCGAAACGGGTTTAACCAAAAGGATTTTCTGATGGTTATAACAGGGGTGTTTAATGGTTGACACCACGCTGCCGATAATCCGACCGACGATCATGAGGCGCTCACGTTCAAATGATCGACCAAACCGACGATCGTCACATCACTGGGAATATTTTTATCCGGGAAAGCCCTCACCGCTTCGCCGCCACTGACCCAAAAGACGAGGTCGCCATCGCCTGCACCAATGGTATCGGCGGCTATGAGGATTTTCCCGGTTCCTGTTTGATTTTCATCCACAACCTCCATCAGCGCCAGCTTGACGGCAGCGAGTTGTGGATCTTTTACGGTCGCCCAAACTTTCCCGACAACTTTGCCCAGCCGCATAACATATTATCCTTTGGCTTTGTTGTAAAGGATTTTGCCCTTTAATTCAACCGAGTCCACAATGGCAATGATGCTCGCATCGGTTGGGACATTCTGCATGGATTGAGTTTGGCGGGCGGAACTGCCGCGGACGACAAGGACAATTTCACCTTTCCCAGCGCCGACGCTGTCGACAGCGACGACATAATTGGAAGTGGGTTTGATGTCGGGATTGACAAGATTGATCAGCATCAACTTTTGTCCATGCAATCGATCAACCTTGGCCGTTGAAACAATGGTCCCCTCAACGCGTCCTAATTCCATCTCTATTCCTCAACCTGAAAAGTTCGCTTATTTGGTCATAGTGTCAACAACTGCTGTTAAAAGTGTCCATAAAAACAAGGCATAAAACAACAGCTTCCGGATAGCGATAACGATTAAGGCAAATATAGGTTTTTAGCGCAAGAGAAGCAAGTATTTTTTAATAAAAGCGTACCCAGTGCAGCGATGGTTGGGAATGGAGTTGGGAGCTGCATCTGGTTAACGCTTTGTGGTTGATTAATTCCCGCAAAAGGCAATAAAATCCATAGATAAGATTATCCTACAGGATTTTAAAATTGGGCATGAACGTATTTTTTAACAATTACGACAAGTGATTCATATTTCATATAACTATTGCGGGTTTCACTAATTGTTTTTATTTTAATCTTGTGTCTATCCGATCGAGGTTTTCGCGATGCGGTCAAAAAGTCAAGATTGTTGTGCCTCGCTCGACGCAAATCTAAACACGTGACGACCAAGGCTATAAAGTATTGAAAGCCGAGCTAATTCAGGAGCTTTTATGAAACGTTCTTACCTTTTTCCTGCGCTTGTATTTTTATTCTATTTTTTGAACTGCACAGAACAACAGAGTTCTCCCACCGGACGGAGAACATTGAATCGCAACAACGCTAAAAATGTCGAATCATATCTGGAATTAGATCGCAAGACCCGTGAATTAGAAGCATTGCAGGCGGAGACCGAGGCACTGCAGCGTTCT
>RPQV01000182.1 GCA_003818595.1 Calditrichota bacterium | reverse complement strand
TAATCAATACAAAAAAATGATGCTGGACAAAAAAAATACCAGCAAAGAGGCGAGGGATTTCATTCGGCAGCGTCTGGAATCCGCGCGCTGGCTGATCAATTCCATACATCAGCGTCGGGCCACCATTCTGCGGACTGTGGAAGCGATTATCGCTCGTCAGCAGGAGTTTTTTGACAAAGGCCCGGAGTACTTGAAGCCGATGATCTTGAAAGACATCGCTGATGAAATCAGCATGGATATCTCGACGATCAGCCGTGTCACCAACGGCAAGTATGTGCAGACCGAATATGGTGTTTTTGAACTGAAATACTTTTTCAGCGAAAAATATACCACCGATGACGGCGAAGATGTTTCCAATAAAATGATCAAGAACCTGATCAAAGAGATGATTGATGTCGAAACGGCGAAACGTCCGCTGAATGATCAGAAAATATCGGAAATGCTCAAAGTCAAAGGATATCCGGTTGCCAGGCGTACGGTGGCCAAATATCGCGAGCAGATGAACATTCCTGTTGCCAGGCTCAGACGGAGAATCTGATGTATGCTTAACCAAATAAAAACGTATCACGCCACCACGGTTCTTGGGCTGAAGCACAAGGGCAAAGTGGTTTTGGCCGGCGACGGTCAGGTGACCTATGGTGAAACTGTTCTCAAATCCAAAGCGCGAAAGGTGCGCAAACTGTTCAACGGCAAGGTATTGGCCGGTTTTGCCGGCGCTGCCGCTGATGCCTTTACCCTGTTCGAACGGTTTGAGGAAAAGCTGGATGAATTCGGCGGCAATCTCAGTCGTGCAGCGGTCGACCTGGCGAAAGACTGGCGGACAGATCGCTATTTGCGTCGCCTCGAAGCACAATTGGCGGTTCTCGATCATAAAAGTATCTTCTTAATCTCCGGAACCGGCGATGTCATCGAGCCGGATGATGACGTTATTGCCATCGGATCCGGTGGGGATTTCGCCTTGGTAGCGGCGCGGGCTTTGATGAAACATTCGACGTTGGATGCGGCAAAAATTGCCCGCGAAGCCATGTTGCTGACGGCACAACTATGTATCTATACGAACGATCAGATTATCGTCGAAGAGTTGTGATCAATTCGATGAATAGAGGGTCGGTGTGAGGAACTGAGATGAACAAGACTCCCCAGGAAATCGTCCAGGAGTTGGATAAATACATTATCGGTCAGGACGCGGCAAAAAAATCAGTCGCCATCGCTCTGCGCAATCGCTGGCGGCGGCAGCAGGTGCCTCCTGATCTGCGCGAAGAAATTATGCCCAATAATATCATTCTTATCGGTCCGACGGGAGTGGGCAAGACCGAAATCGCGCGTCGTTTGGCCAAATTGGACAATTCACCCTTCATCAAGGTGGAAGCGTCCAAATTCACCGAAGTCGGATATGTCGGCAGGGATGTGGAATCGATCATCCGCGATCTGGTTGATCAGGCCGTGAGCATGGTGCGTGCTGAATTCGTGGAACGGATACAGGATAAGGTGCATGAACGGGCAAAGGAGCAACTTCTAGACATTTTACTGCCGCGGCCGCCTCATCGTCGTACAAAAAATGAAGAAGAGCGTAATCGACAGAAGCAAAATGAGGAACGGTACAAACGGAATCGGGAAAAGCTAACCAGGCAGTTGGATGCCGGCAAGTTGGATGATCGCATGATCGAACTCGACGTACCGATGGAGCAATCCGCCATGATGCAGGTATTTTCTCCGGTCGGCATCGAAGAGCTCGGTATGAATTTTCAGGATTTATTCGGCGCTATTGCTTCGCCGAAAAAGAAGCGTCGACGCATGACGATCTCGGAAGCACAGGTCGTACTGCAACAGGAAGAAACCCACAAGCTGGTCGACATGGATGAAGTGGTCAGCGACGCCATTCATCGCGTGGAGCAGACGGGCATTGTTTTTATCGATGAAATTGATAAAATTGCCGGAGAAGACAGTGGTTCTGGTCCTGATGTCTCGCGTGAAGGTGTGCAGCGTGATTTGCTGCCCGTCATTGAAGGGACCCATGTCATCACCAAATATGGCATGGTGCGCAGCGATCACATTTTGTTCATCGCCTCTGGGGCGTTTCATGTTTCCAAACCCTCGGATTTAATCCCGGAGCTTCAGGGTCGTTTCCCCATTCGGGTGGAATTAAAAAGCCTGACGACCGCCGATTTTGAGCGGATATTGACCGAGCCTCAAAATGCGCTGATCAAACAATATACTGCCCTGATCGAAACCGAAGGAGTTAAAATCAGTTTCACCCAAGGCGCCATCAAAGAGATTGCCCGCATCGCCTTTGAGGTGAACCAGCAGTCGGAAAATATCGGCGCCCGCCGGCTCCACACGATTATGAGCAATCTGCTGGAGGATTATCTGTTTGAGCTTCCGAAAGCAGAAAACCGCGCCATCAAGATCAATCAAAAAATGGTCGAGGCCAAGTTGAAGGAAATTATTCAGGACGAGGATTTGAGCCAATATATTCTATAATGGAGGTGGATGTGAAACGAGATTTTCTGCAGATTGTTGATTTTTCCCGCGATGAACTGTTCGAGTTGTTCCAATTATGCGCGGATTTGAAGAAAAAGACCAAGAGCGGCCATCAGCATCATATGCTCAAAGGAAAAACATTGGCCATGCTGTTTCAAAAACCATCCACCCGGACGCGCGTTTCATTCGAAGTCGGCATGTATCAACTCGGCGGTCATGCGCTTTATCTGAGTCCCAATGAAGTGGGTTTGGGCAAGCGGGAGTCGGTTGCTGATGTGGCGCGCGTGCTTTCGCGTTTCAATGACGGCATCATGGCGCGGGTATTCGGCCATGACCTGGTGGAAGGGTTGGCGCAACACGCGTCGGTACCGGTTATCAATGGTCTAAGCGATCTGTGTCATCCCTGCCAAGTTCTCGGCGATATTTTCACTATTGAGGAGCACAAAGGTCGTTACGAAAAGCTGAGCATCGCTTTCATCGGTGACGGCAACAATGTGGCAAATTCCTGGATCAATCTGGCAGGTCGACTCGAACTCGATCTCAGGATCGGATGTCCCGAAGGATATGACCCTCATCAGGGTTTGTTGGAACGTGCCCGTCAACAAGGCAGAAGCGAGATTCGTGTCATCCACGATCCCATTGAGGCCGTACGAGGCGCGGATGTGATCTATACGGATGTTTGGGCGAGCATGGGGCAGGAAGAGGAAACCGCGGCACGCAAACGCATATTTGCTCCCTATCAGGTCAACAGTGCACTGCTGGAGCACGCAGCACAGGATTGCCTGGTGGAGCATTGTCTGCCCGCCCATCGGGGTGACGAAATAACCGATGACGTGATCGATGGAGCGCATTCAGTGGTCTTTGACGAGGCGGAGAATCGCCTTCATATTCAAAAAGCGATCATGGTCAAATTAATGGTTGATTAAGAGGACGGATTGGCAATCGATATTGTAAAATTTGCTCCGCATCATGTTGATGAATGGGATGACTTTGTATGGTCGGCGAATAATGGGACTATTTTTCACACCCGACAGTTTCTGTCCTATCATCCCAGCGAGCGATTTAATGATTTTTCGCTGTTGTTGTACAAAAATGGGCGCAAATTGGCTCTCTTTCCCGCTGTGGAGTGGCAGGAGTCCGGAAAACGTCTGTTGATTTCACATCGCGGCGCCTCCTATGGCGGTTTGGTGATCAGCGATACGCTCTCGATTGCCGAGTCGTTTGAATTGGTGGAAACCCTGATCAAATTTGCCAAACAGGAGGGGTTCAGCACCATCGATATTACGCCGCCGCCGCAAATCTATCTCCGTCGCCCCAGCAACTATATTGACTTTGCCTTGGTGCAGCAGGGTTTTATCTACCGCAAGCGTGAAATTTCAAGTGTCATCCCTTTGGATTTTTCGCGCGACAGCATCCTCGCCACCTTTAATGAAAGCTCTCGGCGCGCCGTGAGGCGGGGTGAGAAACTCGGCGTGGTGGTGCGCGAATCTGAGGCGCCGACACATTATGAAGCGTTTTATTCAATCCTCAAAAAAAATCTGCGGTTGCGCCATGGTGTGAATCCCACCCACACCTTGCCCGAATTGCTGCGGATTAAAGAGCTTTTCCCTGACAGGGTCAAGCTTTTTGCCGCGTTTCTTCCGGATCAGACCATGGCAGCCGGTGTGGTCATGTTTATCTGTAATTCCCGCGTGGTGCTGGCATTCTACATCAGCCATGATGAAGCCTATCAGCAATATCGCGGTGTCAATTGTCTTTTTCATGATATTATCGATTGGGGGATTCGGGAAGGTTACGGCTTTCTTGACTTTGGAATTTTTACCGTCAATGAAGATCCGAATTGGGGGTTAGCCCGATTTAAGGAAAGTTTTGGCGCGCAGGGTGTTTTCCGCGACAGTCTGCGTTTGGATTTTTAGCAAGCGGCTCGGTTTGACTCATCTGATTTTAAAATCACCTGCATCCGTTTATCCGATCATCCGGATGGTGCGTCGATTGACGTCCGCCGGCAATTGATGGAGATGACCATGGCTACAACCACAACCCGTCGTCATTTTTTACAGTCATTATCGGCTGCGGGGATGTTCTCTGTTTCGTCATCCCTGTTCTGCTCCCCGAAAACGACGCGAAAGCCGAATATTATTTTTATCCTCGCCGATGATTTGGGGTATGGTGATTTGGGTTGCTATGGACAGCAGGCCATTCAGACGCCACGATTGGATCAAATGGCGGCTGAAGGGCTGCGTTTTACCCAATTCTATGCCGGCAGCACTGTTTGTGCGCCCTCACGTTGCTGTCTGATGACCGGTTTGCACAGCGGACATGCGCGCATCCGCGGCAATGCGCTTGTTCCCCTTGAGCAGACGGATGTCACCGTCGCCGAAATACTGCAGGAAAGAGGCTATCGCACCGCATTAATCGGCAAATGGGGTTTGGGAGAAGAAGGAACCAGCGGCATCCCCAATCAAAAAGGATTTGATTATTTTTATGGCTACCTCAATCAAGTGCACGCCCATAGTTATTATCCCGCTTTTTTGTGGGAAAATGAGAAACAGGTTCCTCTACGCAATAAAGTGATTTACAGCTCGAATGGGTATGCCCAAAATGTCGGTTCCGCGGCAGTCGAGCGGATTGACTATACACCGGATCTTTTTTCTTCTAAAGCGCAGGAATTTGTGCGGCTAAATGCATCACTCCCTTTTTTCCTCACTCTCGCGTTCACCACGCCTCATGCCAACAATGAATTTGCCTTGACTGCCGATCACGGCATGGAGACGCCGGATTATGGTATTTATGCAGAGCAGCCATGGCCGGATGCACAAAAAGGACACGCCGCCATGATCACCCGCATGGATCAGCATATCGGCCTTTTGTTCGATCTTTTGAAAGAATTGGATTTGGATGAGAACACGCTGGTCTTTTTCAGCAGCGACAACGGGCCTCATAAGGAGGGCGGTTTTTCGCCGACTTTTCACGACAGCAACGGTCCTCTGCGGGGAATAAAACGTGATCTTTACGAAGGCGGGATACGCGTACCGATGATCGTCCGCTGGCCCGAACACATTTCGCCCGGTTCGGTGTGCGAGTTGCCTTTTGCCTTTTGGGATATCCTGCCGACGTGCGCTGAGCTTTCAGGCGCGCAGAATTTGACTGAGGTCGACGGGATATCGCTGGCGCCGTTGTTGACCGGTTCGCACAGAAAACAGAAAACACACGACTATTTATATTGGGAGTTCCACGAAGGCAAGGCGTCCAGTCAAGCGTTACGCATGGGTGACTGGAAATCGGTTCGTCTTGATCCTCGAGGAGCGCTGGAACTATATAATATGGCACAAGATATCGGCGAAGAGCATGATGTCGCCTCGCAGTACCCCACCATTGTTCACGACATGCAATCGATTTTGGCTGTGGCGAGAACGGAGAACGACTATTGGCCGTTGAAAAGCGCAGAATAAAGAGTCTCAAAATTCCCAGATGAAATCATTCACAGGTTATCTACACAGCGAGGGAACTTTCTCTGGTTGAATGAGAGTTTAATGTTAAAAAAAATGGAAGAGAAAATGACACGATTACTACAAATGCTTTTGCTGACCCTGCTGATTGCCGGTTCATCACTCCGGGATACAGCGTATGCACAAGCAACAACTATTTTGCTCGCATCTGATGCACAAAAACGGGTTTTGGTACCCAAAAGCGATATTGGTTTGACCTGGCGCACCAAACTTGGATATGACGACAGCAGTTGGATGCTCTGCAGCGGTGCACCCGGAGCTGTCGGTTACGAAGCCGCTGACGGCTATCAAAATTTAATCACCCTCCACGTGCAGAACGATATGTATCAGAGCGGCACTGATCCGAATAACAGCTGCTTTGTGCGCTGGCGCTTTTCGCTGACGGCGCAGCAGTTGTCTGCTGTGAACACCCTGGTCCTGAATGTGTTGTATGATGACGGTTTTGCCGCGTTTTTGAACGGGATTAAAGTGGCAGAGGCTAATGTCCCCACGGCGCTCGTTTGGAATTCAGCTGCATCCGGCAGCCATGAGGCGGACAACGCCGAAGCATTCATCATCACCCAACATAAGAATCTGCTTAAAGAAGGTGAAAATCTTTTATCTATTCATGCGCTCAACAATGATGTGAGCAGTTCCGATTTTATCATCAATGCTGAAATGATCAGTCGCGAAAATCCTTTTCAGAATTTTACCGCCTCCAATCTGCCGCTGATTTATATTGACACCGCCGGCAAATCGATTCCGGATGAGCCGAAAATAACCGCGCATATGGGCATCATCTATCATGGGACAGGCAGTGAACATATATTGAACGAGAGTTACAATGATTATAACGGAAATATCGGCATTGAAACGCGCGGTTCCAGTTCGCAGTCCTGGCCAAAAAGGCAATATGCGGTTGAAACGTGGACGATCGCCGGTGAAGATACTTCCGTCTCGTTGATGGGGCTGCCCCAGGAGAACGATTGGATATTGAACGCGCCATTCATCGACAGATCTTTCCTGCGCAATGCTTTGGCTT
>RPQV01000181.1 GCA_003818595.1 Calditrichota bacterium | reverse complement strand
ATTCCCTGAGTTGTGGTGGACGTTACGTCGACATAATAAATGCCCGGTTTCGACGGCATGTGCCAGATGACCGAGGCGATGCCGGATGCATTGGTCGAGGTCACTTTGGCTGCTGCTTTACCGGCGGCATCTTCAAGTTCCCCACCCTGGCCGCGGATCTTGAATGTCACGGCATGATTTTTCACCGGATTAAAGTATTCGTCCGTCACTTTGACGCGGATCGGATTGACCAACGGATAACCTACTTCACCGCGCTGTGCATTGGTTGAATCGATGCGCGCCAAAATGGCCGCGGGCTTGGGTAAACCCGTCGCTTTGAAGGTGATGGGAGCGCCTGTCAAAGCCACTGACGGCTGGTCTTTGCGATTGCCGGTTGCACTCACCACATGAAGGCTGTCGCCTGCTATTGCGCCCAGCGTAAGACGCGCCCGCGCCAGACCTTGAGCATCGCTGTTCATGGTCACTTCGGCCAAACCATTGTCAAACTTACCGCCGCCCTGCAGCACTTTGAAGGTGATCGGCTGTTCTGCAACTGCGGTACCGTAGGGATCTTTGGCTCTGACGACAAAATCTTCCGCGAGCTTGCTCCCCACCACTGCCTTTTGATAACCGACAGGATTGCCCGAAACATATTCCATACTCTTGGCGATTCGAGCGGTCGGCGTTGCGCGGAAGTAGGCGGGAGAAATCGTTGTATTGACGGCGACTGCCTCGACCACATGTTCTTCGTTGAGCACGCTGCCGAGAGTGAGGGTTACGCTTGCCTGACCTTCATTATTGGTGTAGGCAGTCTTTGTTTTCACATCGAACTGATCGAAATATCCTCCCTGCCCCTGTTTAAGGGTGAACTTGATTTCCTGTTCTGAAACCGGAAAGCCATTGGCGTCAGTAATTTTGGCGATAAAGGGTTTGGCTAAGGACAATCCAACGTAACCGCTCTGCCCATCCCCGTCATATTTAAGGAGATTCGCAGCCTGTCCCGTCTGGGCAATGGCCTCAAAGATCACCGGATTTCCCTCCAAAAAGGGCGCTTGCGCTTCCACCATATTTAATCCGGGATTACCGAGCAACCAACTGCTGCGTGCATACCCTTGGACGTCGGTCAGGATATCCAGAGAAACAACATTCTCAGAGCCATTCGGAGTGCTGAGATGACCTGCTCCCTGAGTTACCACAAATTTGACGGCATATCCCTCAAAGGGTGTATCATCCGCTTTGAGTATGCGCACGGTCAAGAGACTGTCGAGTCGGGTGTTCACATTGCTCTTTTGTTGTTTTTTCGGCTGAATGCGCACGATCTTTTTAGGAGGCGCACCCGGCTTGACGGTGAAAACCACGGGGGAACCCGTCAGGCCGTTGACCGCAGCCTGTACTTTGTAATCCGTCTCCTGATAAAAATTGAGATTCATGGTGTTGGAGGCGACGCCCAAGGCATTGGTCACGCTGGTGGGAGAAGCCATGGCGCCGTCACCCTGAGTCACCTGCCAGGTCACGCTCACGCCCTCGACGTAATTGGCGTTCGCATCTTTGGCGATCACTTTGAGCGCCGGTGATGCAGCGCCGGGGGTTGCGGTCACCGGCTCGGCGACCGAAGGATCTCGCGCCAGCGAAACAGCAGGTCCCGGTGTCGGATTCAGGGTAAAAACAGCCGGTTCTTCGACTTTGCTGCCGTCATCTCGATAGGCATAAACATAAATAATCACATCATCATTGGCGTTGGCGCCGAATGTCACTTTGGTGCCGCCGATGCCGTTTTCGTTGGTCATATTCGGGAAACTCGGTCCTTCGCCGCCGGTGCCCGTCGGAGCAGCCAAGCCTGTCGTCTGCACCAGGATTTTATCCCACTGGAGGTCGGCATGATAGGGAATCAGATTGAGATCATGCATGCCGGCAGAGATGGGCACATTGTTGTCCATACGGTGCCACACCCAGGAACCGATATTGGTTCGCGGCATCTCCACCTGCACGGAATCGATGGCGTCATCGAGACTGTAATGGAAACGATACTTGTCGGCCGCCAGCGTTCGACAACGAACCCACAAGTCAAAGCGACCGGCTTCCGGCAGATAAAAAGGAACAGCGACCATTTTAAACCGGGTCTGATACGCCACCCAATCATAGGTGACATATTGGGTTCCGGAAGCATTGGCATCAGTACCAAGTTTGCCGTTATCACGCAGAATACGGCCTTGTTCAGTTTCTTTCCAAACTTGACCGAGAAAAACAAAATCTTCAAGATCATCAAGACGAGCGAGTCCCTGAATCACCTGAAAATCCAAGAGAGAGCCGATGCTCGGCTGACTGTTTTCATCCAAAACCTCCACCTGAATCGGCAGGGGCAATTGCTGGTTGATGGGACCGCTCTGGTTGTTGCCGGCGAAAACCCGAACCGTCTGTGGTCCGGCGCCTCCCGGATAACCAGCCGCAAATGACTCCAGGTTATTTGAAAAACCAATACCGCCGTACAGCGCGACGCCCACATAGGCATTTTCCATGGAGAGCGCATCGGTCAATTCGACCGTGCCGTCGAGTTGACCGCGCACATAAATGCGCACGGTTTTGGTGCTGCCATTGTTGGTGATCACCGCCTCGATTTTATCGCCCGGCAGCGGTTTTGTCTGCGCGCCGGTCACACTTTTGAGGACCGAGTTACTGACAGCGCCGCCGGTAATCCGATAAAAATCGATGGTTGAAGCCACTCGTTTGATCAGATACCCATTGGCGGCACTGGGCACGGAATTATCCATGAGGATCAACAAACCGGCCGGAACATAGGCATTATTATAGAGGGCAGAATTCTCAGCACTGAAAACAGCCCCGGCACCGAATGCACCCGGCGTTTGATAGAGCGCGATATTGTTCCATAAGCCGGTTTTATTGGTCAAGGTCAGTTCGCCGGCGTCAATTTTATAATTGGCAGCCGACCAGTCCGCGCCGAGATCGGTGCGTTCAAAATCATCAGTTTTCCATGCCAGTTGGCCGGACGTTGTGCCGCCTCCCCCACCGCCGCCGGATTCCGATGTGGTGGCAGAGGCAATATTGGAGAGAGGCGAAAGATTGCCGGCATCATCCCTGGCTTTAATCGCCACGTAATATTTGGTGGCCGCCTGCAAACCGGTCAGCGTATAGCTTTCGGCGCTGCCCGATTGTTTGGGAGCGCTCACCCCAGTCGCCTGAGTGGCCGCGTTGAATTCGGCATCGGTGGTGATGTTGTTCTTCGAGTAGCGGATATCATATCCAGTCGCCGTGCCCGTACTCGCATCATCACCTGTTGCTGTCCACGTCAGGTTCAAAGCCGAAGCGCTCGAAGCCGTTGCACTGAGATTATTGATTTTGGCAGGAGCGGCTGTATCATTCGCCGGCGCCGTATAGACCGCCTCGCATGCTTCGATATCGTTCTCATAGGCATCACCGCCGTAGAGCATGACGCCGGAATAGTTGGTCGTCATGCTGACCTTTTTGGCGCTGTCGGTAACGTCTCCCACCTGTTGATCATTGATGAATACAGTGAACTGGTAAGTGGATGTATTAAATTTGACCTTGAATCGATCGCCGGGCTTGGGATTGGTGGTGACGGCTTTGTAAGCGATGCGGTCGGTGGTGATGGTTCCTGCAGCCAGACGATACAGTCGTAATTCACTGGAATAGATATAGACGAGATATCCATCGGCGCCGGCGCTGAACGAATTGACGAATGCGACCCCGCCCAACTCGGCGCCGTTGCCGGAAATACCGCTGCCGCTGGCCGGCCAATAGATCGTTACTTCATTGGCATTGACGACGTTATAGACAGACAGAAAACTGTTCCAACCTGTCGTGCTCGATTGGTTATGCAAACGTCCGCTCTTAATCACCATATCTGAATGTGATGACCAATTTCCGCCTAATGCTCCATCGGAACGGTCAAATTCATCCTTGGCAGCCGATGCCGGCAAGGCAACAGCCAGGATGATGAGCAGTGTCAGCAGAATGCGGAAATATGAGAAATGAACTTTCATGGCGTTCAACCTCCAATAATTAAAAATAGAAAATTCTGTTTCAGCCAAAAACAACTACAGCGGTGTGTTTCACGCTGGTATAAAACCATCATTGTTGGATATCGCATAAGTTTAATATTATCATACTTCTTCCACATTTGATAACAACAAAAGACAAAGTTTGTGCCAGGAGCATGAAACTAACCGTCCGAAATCCACGAATCGTTGAAATCAACCGTGAAGCGACAAAGATATTGTCGGATATTATGTTAAATTGGGTGGCGGATGAAAGAGGAGAATCAGCGGAGTGTGAATAGAGAAGGTTGTTGGGAGGCGAGGAGCTCCTTCAAATCATGCGCAAATTCTGCAGAAAACAATTCCCCCCCCTGCCCATCCATATGCGTGATGTCGCTAAAGTATTCTTTCTGCTGATAACGAGCAAACGCTGTATCAGCGTAATTCATAAAGGGCATTTGGTTTTCATGAAAGAAATTCTGGTACCATTTGATGAGCTCTTCGACTCTTGGACTGACCGGTTCCGACACCGGGGACATGCAGCCAATGACCAGCACGTGCCTGTCTTTCGCCGAACGGATGAAATCCTGCAGTATGGCCAGTTTGAACGAGTCCACCTGCACTTTTTCAAGCGTATCATCAACGAATGGATTCTTGATTTTAAAGGTAAGGTTGCCGACAAATTCATAGCCGTTATCGACATTTTTCGGCGCCGAACGGAATAGTTCAGCAATGCTGAGTATCTTTGAATTATAGCGATACATCTTGGAGCAGTATTTCAAGCCTTCAAAAAAATCGTCATGCCGCAACAATTGACGAACCTGCCGATTGCTATAAAACGGCGCCAACGTCGCCAATTTGCCGATCTCCTCTTTCGGATTGGGCAGGCGAATGATGTAACTGGGCAGAATATCGAGCACAATCACTTTGGGAACATGACGTTCAAGCATCAGCTGTTCCAATGCGTACGCGTAGAGCAAATACTGGCCGTTCTGTCCGGCATTAAAAACCCGCAGACCCGTCGACTCGGAAATGATGGCAGGAATATACGAACGGAAGGCGCGCGAGGAGCCCATGATGACAACATCAAACGGCTCATCCAGCAGCCAATTATCTTTCGCCCAGTTTAACCCGTGCGGGGCACGACGGTGGGCGAAACCAACCATACTGCCGACCATTTGATCCAGCGCTACGATTAAAAGCAGAAATATGACGAGTCGGGTCAAAAAAGGCCGCAGACCCTTAGAATTGAAAATAGATGAATTGACTTTCATTAAAAACACCTATGAGCACCATGATAATGATCACTACACTGTATGCCGCCCAACGAAGATATCGCGGCTGCCGATAAAATCGCTGCGGCAGTCTAAAGAATTCGTACGATGAATCGACGATCAACAGAATGACGACTGCAATCAGGCCATACATAAATTGGTCCAATGCCGGGATGAATAATTCTCCCCACGGTTTGGTGATAATCTGCTTGAGAATAAAATTGGCTGATTGCAGCGAATTGGCACGGAAATAAATCCACGATAGACAGACCAATTGAAAGGTGACGAATATGCGCCAGCCGTTGATCAAAGGCTGAGGAATATGCATTTTCTGCACCCATCGATCCCGCCAAGGCAAGGTTATTTTCGAGGTCACGGCATAGACCGCATGCAGGCCGCCCCAAATGAGAAAAGTCCAGTTGGCGCCGTGCCACACGCCGCTGATGAAAAAGACGATGAACAAGTTGAGCAGCATTCGTTTTTCGCCTTTGCGGTTGCCGCCGAGCGGAATGTAGAGATAATCTCTAAACCAGGTTGACAGCGAGATGTGCCAACGGCTCCAGAATTCAGGAATCGTTTTTGAAAAATAAGGTCGATTAAAATTTTTCATCAGGTCGAATCCCAGCACCCGTGCCGCGCCGATGGCAATGTCGGAATATCCGGAAAAATCGCAATAGATCTGAAACGCAAAGAGATAGGTGGCAATTAAAAGGGTCAATCCGGTATGCTGCTCAGCGTTGCTGTAGATGGCATCGACATAAATCGCCAGTCGATTGGCAATGACAATTTTTTTGAACATTCCCCATAACATCCAGCGAAGGCCGGAGATGATCCTGGCTTCGTCAAAATGCTTTTCCTCATAAAATTGCGGCAGCAAGCGGGTTGCGCGTTCGATCGGACCGGCCACCAACTGCGGGAAAAACATGATATAGAGTGAAAAAATGCCCAAATGACGTTCTGCCGGAATTCTATTCCGATAAACATCGATGGTATAGCTCAACGCCTGAAAGGTGTAGAAGGAAATGCCGACCGGCAACAAGACGTTCAAATGAGGGATGGCGTAGGGAAGATTCAAATAAAGTAAGAATTCATTGACGCTTTCAGAAAAGAAATTGAAATACTTGAAGATGAACAACAAACCGAGATTTGAAATCAGGCTCAGGAGCAGATATTTTCGACGCTTGCTTTTTTCCTCCAACCTTGCCATGCGCAAACTGGCAAAATAATCGATGAGGGTTGAGAAGAGAATTAAAAAGATGTAGCGCCAATTCCAGCAGAGGTAAAAATAATAACTGCCGATGAGCAGTAAAATCCAGCGGTAACGATGCGGCAGCAGAAAAAAAGCAAAAACGATAATAATGAAGAAAAAGCCGAATTGTAAAGAGTTAAACAGCATAGTCACTTACCAGATGCATATGTTTTTTGGGTGAAATCATACAATTTCATCAGTTGCTCATAATGGTGTTCAAAATCATAAAGCTTTTCAGCCTTTAGCCGACCCTTGTTTCCCATGGCGATTGCGAGCTCTCGATGATCGACAAGAGATTGAACGCGGTCGACGAATGTCTTCACATCACCGCGTTCGTAGATGTAACCGTCCACCCCATCCTCGATCAATTCCGGTATGCCGCCCATTTTGGCGCCAATGACCGGCTTGCCCAAAGCGAGAGCTTCATAAATCACCAGCGGCGAGTTGTCATGCCACTCCGAGGTGACGACCGTGAACAAGGCACGGCGCACCAGTTCTCTT
>RPQV01000180.1 GCA_003818595.1 Calditrichota bacterium | reverse complement strand
CGGCCATTTTGTACCGTATTATCCTTGAATGAATAGGCCAGTCCGGTATCTTCGCCCAGATTATAAGCCATGCCGTTGAGCAAACCATAAGTGGTGAAACCGCGTCGCCCGTTCTTCAAATCGCATTGGAAGATCGGCTTGAACAATGTTTTGGTTCCATAGCCGTCAGTGATCACCTGGGGATCATGAAAATCGGGGTCAGTTGATCTGAAGACTTTGTAGCCTTCGAAATCATTCACACCGCCGAGGAAAGGCTCGCGCGTGGTGCGGTCGGAACGGTTGTCCCAAACCAGCTGCACAAACTTATCGCCCGGGATGGCGCGCAGCGTCGGCATTTTCGGCGGCTGAGCAAAACGATAGTCCTTTTCATAGATGACCTGAACGGTTTTCTTGAGGGTGAACAGCGCCGGCGCTGAATGCGCGGCGGAATTGAGACCGGCCAGATCATCATAAGAATGCAGCTGCGACAAGGAAATAAATTCAGTGTTGCCCTTGTACAGCGGGAATATGGCTGTCGAAAACAATTCGAACAGGTTGTTGATATCCGTTGCGCCGGATTCCAATGAATCGAGCAGCGTCATTCTCTGCCACATGGAACGGTCATTGCGGAACCAACCGGTATAAGGTTCAGTATGCGGCACGGCTTCAGTATAGAGCAGTGTCGTCAAACCGAGCATATCGGTTTCGGAAACGTCGGTCCAGCCAAAGTTGGGCTCGGCGTAACCGGCGCTAAGATCAGGACGATGATTACATTCCGATCCGTCAATATCGGGACCGGTATAGATCTCTTCTCCCGGGGCGACGCCGTCTAATCCGACATCATCTCCGGACAGCTCATTGACCTGATAAATGCCGTCGCCGTTGGTGTCTTCGCCGTCATTCCAGTCGCCGTCTTCATCTGCATCCCACCATTCAGCTTTGACATCTTCTAATTTCAGGCCATAAAAACGAAGATAATTATCCATATTCACGATATGCTCACTGGCGGGAATGATCCGTTGCGCCAGATTGTCGCGTCGTTCGTCGATAATACCATCCAAATCATTGTCCCGATAGTCCCCATAGTCGCCCGGGCTTTCCAAATAAGCGTAGCCGGCGGTTCCGGTGACATAACCATCTTCGCCAACGCCGTCAGTATCCCACTGATAGGACATGTTGAGGGATTTATCATAGCTACCGTCTTCACCGGCGTTTTCGCCGCCGATGTCGTTATCGAGCCAGGCGCCGAAAGCCATATACGGCAAATCATATTCCGATACATTGGCGATGGTGTATTCAGAAAAAATACAATCCTGCGCCATAGGGTTGTTCCATTGAAAGAGACGCTGTTTGACGCGCACGCCCATACCACCCCACGGTTTACCCTTCTGCACCGTGACGCTGGGATCAAAATCGCCGATATTGATGCCTGGTCGAGGATAATATTTGATCTTATCATCAACCCCCAAATATTCAAGATCCTGCGCATCATTGGCGACAATATAGGCTTCAAGATCAGCCTTGATTTGCCCGCGGCCGAAACGTCCGTCCCATTCACCCTGCCAGCGGCGCGCCCGGCTCTTATCGTGAAGCCAGCCTTCCAGCGGCCAGGAATTGGGATCATTGCTCATCGCCGGCACTTCACTCAGAGTGTTGGAATAACCAGGCGCCGGATGAAGTCCCCATTCCACTTGCCCTGTCGGATCGCGGTCCATTTCTTCGCGATAATTGGTCTGACAATAAAAAAGCGTGTCGATCAAACCCTGCGAAGACATCAGCCGAATCTGGGTGGTGTCGGTTATGGGAATAGAATCTTGAGTGATGAATACCGGCGCTGTAATCAACAAGCCCAATCCATCGTGCATGACGTTGCCGCCGACGCCTCTTGGCCAGCGCACAGCGTCTTTGCGGGGATAATCACCGAGCTCGGTATTGTTTTTAAAGAGCAATTGCACACGGTTACCGACCATAAATCCTTCACGTTCGAGGTATGGATCACCGGCGCCGTCTTCTGGTCCATCATAGACTCTGCCTTGAGCGAGGAGATCGACCTGCAGCAGCATGATCATCCCCAAACAAAAAATAAGGAGAAACAATTTCTTTATCATGTTGGATCCTTTCAGCTTACATGAAGACAAAATGTCTCGTCATCCACCAAAGTGGTACACGTCGTTTAAAAAACAACACCAATGCCGAATTTAACAAGTCGTGGAGCTGACCAGTTCTGCGGATTATAGATACTCTCCTCATAGGTGCTGAAATCACTCCAATAGCCCAGTCGGTCCTGCGGACGAATAATCGCCTGATTGGTGCGACCGGTGTTAGAATTAACGCCATTTTCATTCAGGTGGTCGAATAGATTGTAGACGTACATCGTCAGGCGAATCTTATAATCTTTGAAAGCGCCGAGATCATAGGATGCCTTGAGGTCAAAATTGTTGCTAAAGGGCTTTTTGCTGTTGTTCGGCAATAAATAGACTCGATTGAGGGGATTCTGATCGATCGGACTCCATGTATAAGCCGAGCCTGAACCCAGCCAACCCAGCACCGCAATATTCCATTTGGGCCGATTATAACCCAACGACATATTGAGGGTATGCCGTTGATCCCACGGCATGGGAATCAAAGTCGGGATGGGATCCTGACTGTTGCCGGCACGATTAAAGGTGAATTGCGGATTATCAGCATTGCCTCTTGTATACTGAAGGGTATAGTTCAATTCAGCAAAAAACTCGGCGACGCGCGCCTTGTATTTCAATTCCAGTCCTCTGGCATTGCCGTAATCTTTGTTGCCGTACAGGCCATAACGGACGGCATTGTAGGTGGTCTGAATGTTGACCGTCGACAGGTTATAAATATCCTTGTACCACAGCGCAACTTCCAAATCCATATATTGGTTCAATTCCTGCCATAAACCGATTTCATAGTTGACCGTCATCTCCGGCTCAACTTGCGGATTGCCCATGGTCGTGGTGTAATTGGTGGGATTGATGATATAATTGTCGTTGAAATACATGTCGCTGTGCGGCGGATATTGGTAGAAATGCCCATAGCTGAAGCGCAACAGTGCCGTTTTCCCTAGCGCATATGACAATCCCAAGCGGGGAGCAACATTGAACTTGGCATCGGCCTTGGGATACGTAGAAATCCATTCCGGCGAATCTTCTTTTTGCAGAATGTTGGCCGGATTGCGGTAGTTCGACGGATAAGTGGTGTTGGGATCAAAGTACTCGGCTCTGGCGCCCAAATTGATCACCATCTCATCAAATTCCATCTTGTCGGAAAGCCAAAAAGCCATTTGAGTCGGTTTTTTTGAATAAACATCGGTATAAACAGATGAATCGGGCATAATCTCAGGGGCATAGAGCACATTCGACGCCTGAGTGTTGCGGTAGAGATTCAGAATCGAGTGATAGGCACTGTCATATTTATACAGAACGCCTTCAGCGCCGGCTTCGATGCTGTGATTCTTGTTGATCTGCCAGGTCAAGTCCAAACGGCCCAAGTATTTGTCCGTGGTCGATTCATAATGGCCTTTATCCTGACCGCCGGTTATAAATCCGGTGTAATCCGTATTGGCGGCATAGCGGTCATGAATATAGCGCAGGTCCAACGGATTTTCGTATACATAATTGCCGTAATAACTATTCGAATATGACAGCTTTAAATCATAAAAAAGATTGCGGGCGACAAAGTGGTTCAGATTCAGCGTGAACATGTTGTTGTTACTGTGGTTTCGTGAACGACCGTCGGGTTTGTATTTGTTGGTATGACTGTAACCCTGCGATTCGCTTTGATTGAGCAGATACATTCCCGAAATCTTGACATTCTTTGCCTTATAGGTCAACTTGCCCTGAAGATTGAGCCCTGTATACCAATCCATCGGCACGTAACTGCTGTCGCCGGTGTGTTGGTTGAGAAGATACTCCCCAGTCGTCGGATCATACATCGTTTCGTTCAGAAACATGCCATAATTGGGTTCATCCGTAATATTGAAGCGACGCAATCCGTTCAGATAATTGTTATTATCCTCCATTCGACCGCTGACGAAATAGGAGAGTTTATTGCGGATGATGGGGCCGTCAACCATAAATTTAAAATCGCGATTTCGATCGATTTCTCCGGCCTTGAGTCCCATGTAAATATCACCATGGCTGGTGTAGTAATTGCCGAGATAACCCTCGAATTTGCCGTGCAGTCTGTCACCGCCCTCTTTGGTCACCATGTTCACAATACCGCTCATGGCTTCGCCGTATTTGGCGCTGAACGTACCGGTGATGACCTCGACTTCCTGAACCGCATCCGGATCGACGCCGATCATCTGACCACGGTTCAGACCGTTGGAGACCGAAACACCGTCAATCATGATATTGGTTTCATTCATTCGGCCGCCGCGAAAGTGACCCTGCACCACACCCGGCTGCAGCGCGACCACGACGCCGGTATTCTCAACCGGCAGGACGTTCATTTCCTGCGAAGACACGTTGCGGATGGAACCGGTTTGATCCTTTTTCTGCTGCACCTTTGGCGCCTCGATCACCACCTCTTGACCTTCGATGACAGCGGTTTTCAAGCGGAAGGAAACCTCGGTGGTTCGATTGACGCTGATATTCACTTTGGTGAACGTGACAGCGGAAAAACCGACATATTGTGCCCTCAGATCATAAAGTCCGGGAGGCACATTGATGATGAAATAATCGCCTTCGAGTGAGGCGGCAGCGCCCATGTTGGTCCCCAAGATGGTGACGTTGGCGCCGGGCAGGGGTTCGCCGGTATCAGCATCCAGAACTTTGCCGGAAATCTTGCCGGTGGTCTGTGAAAACACCAGGCTGACGGCGCAAAGAAGAATGAGAAATATGACTGTAAATCTTCCCATTTTTGTTTCCTTTCCTCGCTTGATTAATTTATTCGACGAAAATTATGATTACCTCAAACACACAAACTGACAACTCTATTTACAAGTGACTGAGCGTTCATCACGACATTTCCCTTGTATCTGCAAAATGGGTCGCTATGACACGTCCGGCTACCCCTCTGACTTAACTCCACAGATGAACGAAAATCTGTCTTCGCGGATAAAAGCCTTTGATACAGCTTCCGCTGCGAACGGTGAATAGAGCTTGCCGACAGGATAATATTATTGGCTATGAGTTGATCAACAGTAAAAAGAAGAGAGCGAAGAGGGGTCAGAAATGAGTGTAATTTGTCAAGTTGACAATAGCTCAAATGCATACATTAAAGCCGTGCAGAAGGATTAGCTGATTTATTGCTTCTCTTTATGAAAGCACCCAATATCGTTGCTTTTATCAAGCTAAAAGATATCGAAAATTAATGTTTTAGTCAAGAACATTCTATCGAATAAGAGATTTGCAAAACAGGTGACATGAATCGCTAATACCAGGAAAGAGGCGATCCTCAAAGAGAGATTGGAAAATTCGATTATTTTGCATATATTTATTGTTTGAAAAATCGGATGAACAATGAAAACTTTAATCGACGATGTTCAAATACATAACAGCAGGTTTCTTCATCACCGCCCTCGTTCTCGCCGCAGTCGGATTTTGGCAGCCGGAATACTACCAACAGTATACTTTAGAAGATTTTGAAAAATCAGCGTTGGCAAATCGGCAAATCGATATGGATCAGATTGATTACAGCCTGCTTCACGCCGCCGTATTTTATCAGACCAATCGAATTCGCCTCCAATACCGCCTCGAGCCGTTCATCTATTCCAGACGCCTCGAACACGCGGCAAAATCGCACAGCGATGATATGGTGCGGCTAAACTTTTTTTCTCACGTCAGCCCCATCTCCGAAAAACGCAATCTGACCGATCGCCTGCAATTGGCCGGCCTCACCCGCTGCCGCATGGCTGAAAACATCGCCGAGACCAGCGGCCTCGATGCTGAACTGGGAAGACCTATGTTCACTCCGGAACAGAACGGCGGCTATTTCAGCTACACCTACCAGGGAACGCCGCTGCCCAATCACTCCTATCTCAGTCTTGCCCAGGCAGTGGTGAACCAGTGGATCATGTCCGAGGGACACCGCAACAACATCCTCGTCCCCAAACTCAAATACCTGGGCGTCGGCGCCGCTCAGTTCAAAGATCAAGCCTTCCACACTATCGATCGCTGTCGTTTTACGCAGAATTTCTCCGACAAGGACGGCGAACCGGCGCCGCTCAATCAATAGGATGAACAGGCCACATGACTGGATTTCAGTTTCGCCGGTTGGCTGCATCAGAGGAGTATAATCGATGTTTATCACCATCATGAAATCAAAAATTTATTCTGCCACCGTTCAGGACGCCGATGTCCGCTCTGAAGGCAGCATCACCATCGATGTGGATCTGATGGAACGCGCCAATATCTATCGCGGCGAAAAAGTTCAAATTGTGAATTTAAGTAATGGCGAAAGGCTGGAAACCTATACCATCCCCGGCAAGCGGGGAACGGGCATCATCGCCATGAATGGTCCGGCAGCCCTGAAATGCGTCAAGGGCGATGTCATTCACATTATCTCTTACGCTCTGTTGGAACCGAACAAGGCGACCACTTTTCAGCCCAAGACTCTCCACCTGGATAAGGATAATCGAGTCCAGCAGGAAATTGATCATTGAAATGAGATCGCGGGGTGGAATCGGTGGGAGGCAAATCACGCAAAGGCGCAAAGATCGCAAAGAAACGCAAAGGTTGACCTCTCACGGAGACACGGTGACACAAAGGAGCACCTGATCGTTTACCTTGACAGGTTTCTGCACCTGCCTTTCATTATTAAATCATTGAATCCCTCGTCGTACACCTCGGCAAGTACCAGCACCTCAACTCCACAACCTAATTCAGGTCTCAGACGAGTGACAAGACACCTTTATCCTATCTTTCGCTATTTCTTTTCTTTCCTTTTCTTTCTTTGCGCCTTTGCGTCTCGTGACCATACGCGAGATTACGATAAGCTCTTCTTCGTGGCTCCGTGCGAGGTTTATTCTTCGAAATCTTTCAAATATCGATCATTTTTTTCAAACAGCACCATGATTTAATTT
>RPQV01000179.1 GCA_003818595.1 Calditrichota bacterium | reverse complement strand
ACAACGCCTATCGGTGGAAAGTCCGACGACATGATCACCCGCAGTCTATTGCTTTTAATATGGGTATATATGTCGGCTTTCACTTTAGTACAGACAATGGGAAACAAAACCGTCAGCGCTATAATCGCTGGGGGAATTAAAGTTTTCATTCATCTACCTCTTGTAAAGTATATGATCATTCATCTTTCATGTATGCAGAATAAATATAACCAGGAGATCCATGATTTTGCAAGGCCGTTTAATTTACCGGTCGGCTGTTGACATTGATTCAGATTTACTTGACAACTCTCGCTGCGGTTTTTAGAAAATGCATTGACAGTTTGAGTGTCTATATTTAATTTATGAGTTGAAACAATATAAACCACCTGAATTAAAGAAAAAATATGCTGAATTCCGAGAATTTGAAATTTTTCGATAATACTCGTCCCGAGTTCAAACCCTATGGATTTACAATCGAAAAGTGGACGCCGAAACTTATGCCAAGACCGGACAGACACAATGAAATTGAAATTAATCTTTTGACAGGTGGTTCGCTGACCTATTTGATCAATGATCGGAGGGTTATGGTCACAGCAGAGAGACTCGCCATTTTCTGGGCTCTGATACCTCATCAAATAATACAATTTGGTGATGATTCGCCATATTATGTATGCACCATTCCTTTTGCACAATTTATGAATTGGCAGCTTCCATCTGCATTTGTTAATTATGTACTTAAAGGGGAGGTTGTGAATGCGACAACAAATAAAGACTATCATTATGATCAATATTTGATGGAGGCTTGGCTGCAGGACATCGCTGTTGGAGATGAAAAACATATAAAAATTTCAATAATGGAAATGTGCGCACGCCTGCATCGTTTTGCGCTGAGCTCGATCCCGGCTGTATCGGATGAATATAAAGAAGGGGATTACCAATATTCCCAGCTTGACATCATCGAAAAAATGACCATCTTTGTAGCCCGTCATTATAAACGACCCCTAAAAAACGAAGATATCGGCAAAGCTGTTGGACTTTCCCCTGATTATGCAAACACTCTATTTAGAAAATCCTTTGGCATGACATTGAATCAATATGTCATCCAGCAAAGAATTCTTTACGCGCAAAGGCGGCTTTCGGTATCTGACGAAAGTATCACCGAAATAGCCTATGAGGCAGGTTTTAACTCTTTAAGTCGATTTAACGCAGCGTTTAAAGAAAAATGCCATTGTACGCCAAGTCAATACAGGAAGATTTATCACAAACATGTCCATAATGCGTCCTGACTTGGCCCCTAAACGAATTCCACACCCACCTTTGCCCCCTGTAGGAAACCGGCATATTCGATCTGCGAATATCAATGGAAGATATACAGGGCAGTGGCCAATGGCGTTCTGCAACAGAATTCCCGTTACTCCAAGATCAGTGTAGGCAGGCTCTCCCTGACCTGAACTCTAACCCCACTTAAAGCTATCCAACTCTTTCCTAAACTCATCACCCCATCACCTCTTCACCTTATTACCTTCTCACCTCCCACCCCCTCCAGCCTCCCCGCCATCCCCTCCACCTCCTCCTCAAACACCGTGCGCATATCCAAATAAACCTCGTCATCCTGGATATAGCCGATGATCGGGGGCTCGCCGGTACGCAGATGGCGCGAGAGGTCGTCGGCTGAAAGAGACGATGACTTGAGAACCAGCGCAACGCTGGGGAGCGTCTCCAGCGGCAGGGCGCCGCTGCCGAACTGCGATTGGCAATCTTGAATTCGGATATGAAGAGCTTCAATGGTCTGCGGTGACAACTGCTGCAGTAATCTCTCGGCGCGTTGACGAATGACTTGAACCGATGAGGTCAGCAGCCGGAGGGTGGCGTGCTCTTCCAGCAGATCATGGCGCAAAAAGAGCTGCAGCGTCGCCTCCATCGCGGCATAGACCAGCTTGTCGCAGCGCACAGCGCGCATGATGGGATTCTTGTGAATCTCCCGCAAAAACGCACGTTTGCCGACAATCAGCCCTGACTGCAGTCCGCCGATCACCTTGTCGCCGCTAAAGGTGACGACATCCGCGCCGGCGGCGAGACTGTCCTGCACCAACGGCTCATGCGGCAGGCCGAATTGACGAAAATCCACCAGCACGCCCGCGCCGAGGTCGTGCAGCAGCGGCAGGTTGTGCGCATGCGCCAGTTGGCACAGCGCCTTCAACTCCACCTCCTCGGTAAAACCGAGTACGCGATAATTGGAGGTGTGGGCAACGACAATGACGCCGGTATGGGACGTGATCGCCTCTTCATAATCCCGCAGATGGGTTTTGTTGGTCGTTCCCACCTCGCGCATGATGACGCCGCTTTTGTGCATGACCTCCGGAAGTCGGAACGAACCGCCGATTTCCACGAGCTGGCCGCGCGAAATGATCGCTTCTTTGCCGCTAGCCAGTGTATTGAGCGCCAGAAACACCGCCGCCGCATTGTTGTTCACCAGCAGTGCCTCTTCGGCGCCGGTGATTTCACACAACAACCGACGGATATGAGTATTGCGCTCTCCTCTTTTTCCGCTCTCCAAATCGTATTCGAGATTGCAGTAGCCCTGCAAGACATGATTGATGTTTTCCTTCACCGACTGCGGCAGGGGCGCCCGTCCCAATCCCGTATGCAGGACAATCCCGCCGGCATTGATGACCGGACGTAGGCTGTTGCGGGTATCGGTCTGCACCATGGCTAATACCTTGTCAACCAAAAGGGCGACCATCTCTTCGCGGGAAGTCAATGCCGGCGTTCTCTCTTCGAGCAGAGACCGTCGCACCTCCTCGATCGCTGCGCGGCAGCGGCGTCGGACAAATTCTCGTTGATAAACAGCAAGCAGATCCGACAACTGGCGCTCGGCCAGCAAAGCATCCACCGAGGGAAGACGACGTAAAAGTTCATTCATATCAAACCCGTTTCGTTTCCGGTAAAAACAGTACAAGCAAACAGGCGAGGAGATTGACCACCAGCAGGAGGTGCAATCCATGGGAAAGCGAGTATCGTTCCGAAAATGCGGCGAGAGGAGTCACCATGATACCGCCAATGCCCCATGAAAGTCCCATCACCAGGGATGACGCGGTGTTGACTCTATGCGGGAAAAGTTCCTGGGCGGTGATAATCACCACCGGAATTGACGACAGGATAAAAAAGCCTCCAAGAGAGAGACAAATCATCGCATAGACACCGGGCAAATGCAGAAACAATCCCAAAAAGGGCAGTGCCGCGGCAAGGGAAAAAAGCATGTATCTTTTCCGTCCCCAACGATCAGAGATGCTTCCGGCGAGGAGCGATCCGACCGCCCCGGGCAAACCAAAAGCGCTCAATCCTGCGGCATACATCATGGGCGTGAATTGCCGCTCATGAAGGAAAAGGGGGATGAATGTGTTAAAGCCGCTCACCACAAAGGAACGCAGCATGGAAATGCAGAATAAAATGATAAATGCCGGCAGCGCATGAGGTATTTTGTTCGTTTCCACCTGTTTTGCCTGCTGGACGATGCTCTGAGGAAGATGGGGGATCGCCCAGAATAAAAATGCGGAAATCAGCAACCCGGGAAGAATGGCGATAAAGCTGTATTGCAGACCCCATTGAGTAACGATCGCCATGATGACGATCGGACCGAGATAATAACCGGCATTCCCTCCGGTGACGAACAGCGACATACCGAATCCATTTTGTCTGCCGCTGCTTTTTCCGGCCAATGAGGCAGCCTGGGGGTGGAAAGCGGCGGTTCCAAAACCGGCCAAGACGATCATCACGATCAGCATCGCATAACTATCAACCAAACCGATGCAGCTGAAAAAAATTGCGGTAATCAGGGGGCCGAATATCGCGAGATAGGAGAACTTTAATCGATCGGCGAGATGTCCGAACGCCGGTTGTGCCAGCGAGGTGAATACCGCCAACACCGATGTCAGCGCCGCGGCGGCGGTGAGCCGAATTCCCAGCTTATCCATGATGAGCGGTAAAAGCGGGGCAAGAAATCCGACGTACATATCATTGGTGAAATGCCCCAAGGACAGCGCTGTCAGGCGCAGTGGTTGCAGCCGTTCATGTTTTTCAGGGAATGGGTGGTGACGTCTGGAAAGGTCTGCCATAGGATTCAGCGTTTTCCAGGCATACCGCGGGCAATCAGGAAACCACCGAGCAAGAGCAGTAAAAGAGCAAAGAGGAATTTTTCATCCAGGATATTGATCTGTTCCAGCCAGGCATAAAGTGCCAGCATTAAAAATCCTGCTGCCGGCCAAATAGCCCACTTGAGCGGTGGAATTCCGCGCAGAGTCCACAGGTAGAAAAATGTCAGTCCCAATCCCAACAAGAAAACGAAACCAAAATATCGGCTGTCAACCAGACTGTAGCTCTTTAAAATGAGAATTGTCCCCAAAGTGAAACAGCAGCCCGCCGGTACCACAGCCCACCAGCGACTGTTTTTTTGTGCATATGATTGTGCAAACGCAACGAATAAGACAAAGAAGAATAGGGCGCCTGGAAGTTCTTTATGAAAAATGTGCAGATTGCCCAACAGCGCCATGCCGCCGATGAAAATAAACAAAATACCGAGGTAAATACCCAAACGTCGATTACTCACGACAGACATCCTTCAGCTCCGAGGATCGTGTTGTTCTTTCATTTTGCCTTCGATCGACAATTCTGTGTGCGGAATTGCCTCCAGACGTTCTCTGGGAATCGGTTTGTGTGTGATCCGGCAAATCCCGTATGTTTTGTTGTCAATGCGCAGCAATGCACGATTCAGATAACCGATCAACTTTTGCTGTCGATCGATCATGATATAAAGATGCTCTCGATCCGTTGCCACAGAAGCCGAATCTGCAATATGAAAAGAATAACCGGAATCATTATCCAATTCATCGCGATTATCTTTAACCAGTTGTGCTTTGAGCGTATCGATCTCTTTCTGCGCTTCTTCTTTTTTGCGTAGTACCAGCGTTCTGAAATACTCGAGATCTTCATCACTGTATGGCGTTATTCGTTCTTGAGCCATTCCCGTCACCCTCATAATAATGGAACGATCGTCTCATCGTGAATCGAGAGAATCTAATTTACCGACTTTAATCCAATATCACAAGTATTAAAATTATCTTCTAACGTTCAGCATTTTCAAAAAAATATCTTGCATTTTAAGGCATTGAAAGCTAAACTATGTCTTGTTCTTTATTACAGGTTGTTTTACACATATGAAACTCTCCCTTGAACGCATAAGAAATCAAGTCACCGGCGAAATTTTCGAACGCGGTGAACGACTGTTTCGCGATAATAAAGTCAAACTTTACCATATAGATATCGAAAAATTTGAGGCGGAAATTGAAGCCGCCCACACCTATACGGTAACCGTCCAGGAGATCGGCGAAAATTTGTATTCCCGCTGCTCCTGTCCTTATTGGACCACCTGCAAACATGTGGTTGCCGCACTTCTGGAAGCCAAAGAATGGTATGACGAAAACGGCGGTGAGATGCAGCTCACCCGCAGCCATCCCTCCTGGAAAAAGTTTCTCGATAAAATTGCCGATCTCGATCCTGACGCCGGCGCTCATCATCCGGCACAACAATGGCGCGTCGTTTATTTCCTCGACCTCAACGGCGAATCATGGTCCATCACCCCGAAAAAGGCCTATGTTAAAAAAAATCAATTCCTCGGTCGTTTTGTCAATCTCGGCCGGGTCGATCTCAACAGTCGAGAGTTAATTTTTTCGCCCAATGATCCCATCATTGTTTCCTTTATTCAAAAGCGGGAAAATCAAAATTACTCCTTTTACAACAACCGTTTCTTCGGGAATTCGCAGTATAAAGACACGCAGATTTTTCACTATAAATACGGAAGCCGCCTGGGGCCGCTGTTCGATCTGCTGAAAGCGAGTCAAATCTATTCGGGTCCCTATGAAGACCAACTTTCGCCGATTCGTTTTTCTCCCATTCCGGCAGTGATTCATATGAGGCTGCATAAAGTCAACGGCAGCTTTCATTTGCTGCCGCGCGTTCAGCTGGATGATCATGAAGAAGATTTGAACGCTTCCTACAAAATCCTCACTGAACAACCGATTTGGCTGCTCAAAGATCAGGTTCTTTACCAAGTGGAAAATCTGCAAAACGCCGCGCTGCTCATACCATTCACCAAGAGTAATATCACCTTGGAAATACCGGAAACCGATTTCCCGGCATTTTTGGAATCTTTTTATACGCGATTGCGGGGAATTATCTCTCTCCCTCTACCGGACTCGTTGCAGATCGAGCGCATCGACAGCATCAGCGAAAAAAGAATCTACCTCGAAGAATCAGAACGTCATCTGGACGCATTTCTCAGATTTGCTTATCGGAATTTCGAGGTCGATTTGACCGATCCCAATGGTTCCATTCTTCGCCAGGATGGTGATCAGGTTGTGGAGATTGTGCGGGACCGGGACGCGGAAAATCAGGCGCGACAACGGTTGTTGCAGACCGGACTCAAGGAAGAAACAAAAGGCGGATTGAGCATTATCGACACGCGCGCCCTGCAGTGGCTGTTCAGCTATCTTCCCGAATTGGTGAACGAAGGGTATGTTTTTTACGGTCGCGAAAATTTGCAGCGCTATCACATTCGAACCGGCACGCCCAACGTGCGCGTCGCGGTCTCTTCGAACATTGATTGGTTTGATTTGAACATCGAAATCGACATCGAGGGTATTGCTCTCGCGTTGAAAGAACTGCGTCGCGCCGTCCGACAGAATATTCGCTACGTCAAATTGGCCGATCAAAGCATTGCCCAATTGCCGGAAGAATGGCTGCAGAAATTTCGCTACTTGTTGAATGTGACCATCGGTCAGGACGATCAAATCAAGGCATCGCCGCTCCATGTAACGCTCATCGACACTTTGTTCGAGGACGCACAGACGTTCAAGGCGGACGCTCAATATTATTCAAGGTTGAAACAATTGTCCTCCTTCGAAGGCGTCGCACCGCAGTCTGTTCCGTCCAGTCTGGTGAAAATTCTACGCAACTATCAAAAATCAGGTTATGATTGGCTCTATTTTTT
>RPQV01000178.1 GCA_003818595.1 Calditrichota bacterium | reverse complement strand
TGATTAATCAACACGAAAGTAAAACCGCCTCATGAAAAAGTTATTCCTGAACCTGTTGTTTTTCTCCTGCATCATCAGTCCTCTTTATGCACAAAGCCAAAAGCTCACCTTTGCGCCGCCGCGAGGTTTTTTCGATGCCGCACTCGATGTAATCATCACGGCGCCTGTTGATAATGCGATGATCAAATATACATTGAATGGCGAAGATCCGCTGACCAGCAAAACCGCCGTTTCAAAGCCCTCACCGGCTACCGTGCGCGTTGATCCCAATGACTTGAGCAGTCACGACAATGCCCCCGGAGTATGTGTGCGTGCCATCGCCGTGGTGAACAATCAACCGGCGTCCAATATGGTCACCCATACGTATTTGTTTCCAACATTGATCACCCAACTCTCTCCGGACAACTCGCGTCCAGGCCCCAAATGGCCGTCGCCCTCCAGCTCCGTCAATGGACAGCAAATGAATTACGGCATGGATCCGGAGGTATACAACAACGCGCGCTATCGCGATAAGATGCTCAAAGCGATGACGGATATACCATCAATGTCCATGGTGATGGATCTGGATGATCTGTTTGATCAGGCGAGCGGTATTTTCGTCAACGCCGTCGAACGCGGCGAGGAATGGGAACGTCCCTGCTCGCTTGAACTCATCAATCCTGACGGTTCCGACGGATTTCACATCAACTGCGGCGTCCGCATCCGCGGCGGATATAGTCGTGTCGGCGGCAATCGCAAGCACGCGTTTCGTTACTTTTTCAAGGCTGAATATGGAGAAGCCAAACTGATTCATCCGTTGTTCGAAGATGAAGGCGTGGATGAATTCGACAAGATTGATCTGGCAGCCTCACAAAATTATTCCTGGGCGTATGGCGCTGGCAGTAAGGATGGCGGTGCTGAACGCAACACCTTTCTGCGGGACATGTTTTCGCGCGATCTGCAGCGCGACATGGATCAGCCCTATACCCGCAGTCGTTTTTATCATCTCTATATCAACGGCACCTATTGGGGACTTTTTTATACCCAGGAACGTTCTGAAGCGGCCTTTGCGGCGAGTTACCTTGGCGGCAATGACGAGGATTACGATGCCATCAAAGTCGACGCCGGTTATGGCCGACCTTATATCATCGAGGCAGCAAACGGCACCTTAGACGCCTGGAACGCATTATGGGAAATCGCCAGGAACGGCTTTGATGATGAGGCGAAATTTTATCAAATCCAGGGACTCAATCCCGACGGTTCTGTCAATCCGGCGTATCCAAAATATGTCAACCTCGATAACCTTATCGATTATATGATCAATTCCTATTTTGTCGGTGATTTTGATGCTCCCATCAGCGAATTCCTGGGCAATACCAGCCCCAATAATTTCTGGGCGACATACAATCATGCTCTACCGAACGGATTCATTTTCTATCGTCATGACGCGGAGCACACTCTATTAATGTGAATGAAGACCGAACCGGCCCTTTTCCGGCCGGTCAAGATCAACGTCATTTCAATCCGCAATGGCTGCATCAACAGCTGACAACCAGTGCCGAATATCGACTGCGATTTTCTGACCGGGTTTACCGACACTTTAACAACAGTGGCGTTCTGACGCCGCAAGCCAGTATCGAACGCCTATTGCAGCGCAAAGCGGTCATTGACAATGCGATAATCGCCGAATCCGCCCGATGGGGAGATGTTTTGCGAGGCGAGCCTTATACGCGCGATGTCGACTGGCTCAATGAAATCAATCAATTGGTCGATGACTATTTTCCCAACAGGACGGACATCGTTCTCGATCAATTCATCGACAAGGGTTGGTATCCCACCATTGCCCCCCCCGAATTGAATTCAGAGGGAGGAGTCGTGGATAAAGGATTCCAGTTGACCATGACCTCTAACAGGGGCAAAGTATATTACTCGACAGACGGGATTGATCCTCATAATCCGCACGCCCAAGGCGGTCTGATGCTGACGCCCCTCGTCACTGCGTCCGCATCCAAAAGAGTCCTTGTGCCCACATCGGACGTCTCCTCAAGCTGGCGTTCAACTGTCGCCTTTGATGATTCGGACTGGGATTTATGCAACGGCGCCCCCGGCGGGATTGGTTATGAAAAAGACACCGGCTATGAATCGTACATCACCCTTGACGTCGCCAAGTACATGCACCAGGATAATGCGGCCAATCCAAATGCCTCATGTCTGGTACGCGTCCCATTCACAATCAGCAGTGAGAACCTCGCCAAGCTGTCTGCACTCAAATTAGGCGTCCGCTACGATGACGGATTCATTGCCTACATCAATGGAACCAAAGTGGTCGAGATGAACGCTCCGAGTGATCCACAATGGAATTCCCTGGCGCCTGACAATCATGAAGCGCAGCAAATGGAAACATTCGACATTTCGCCGTACTTGAATCAATTGCGGTCGGGGCAAAACCTGCTGGCGATTCAGGCGCTGAATGTCTCCCTCGGCAGTTCTGATTTCATCATCATGGCCGAACTGAACGGCGGCATCATCGAGGCCGGCGGCGAATTGACTTCGTCTTCGGCATTGGAATACACGACCCCGATCACCATCAGCAAAACGACACGGGTGTTGGCGCGCACGCTTTACAATGGACAGTGGAGTGCCGTGCGGGACATCACGCTCGCCGTGACGGAAGATCTGAGCGCTATGAAAATCACCGAGCTGCATTATCACCCGCTTCCCACCATCGTCGGAACCGATACCACAGACGGCGATCTGTATGAATTTCTCGAAATAAAAAATCTAGGGGGAGCGTCAATCAATCTCACGGGTGCTGCTTTTACCAAAGGGGTGAGCTATTCCTTCCCGACCCAGGCTTCGCTCGCAGCGAATCAATATATTATTCTTTGTTCCAGCGCCGAGCATTTTAAGCAGCGCTATGGTTTTGACGCCGACGGCCAATACACGGGTAATCTGAGCAACGGCGGCGAACGGGTGGTGATGACTGCGGCGACCGGCGACACCATCATCTCGGTCAAATACAATGACAAAGCACCCTGGCCATTGGAAGCGGATTCCACCGGACAATCGCTGGTCTCGAAACTGGCGCGCCCGTCCGGCGATCCGGATAATCCCGCGTATTGGACGGTCTCTGCGAAAATTCACGGCTCCCCCCGCGCTGATGACTCGGCCAGTCCGGTGCAAGAGCAATCCGAAACAACTCCAAAGGTATTTCGTCTGTATAACAGCTATCCGAATCCTTTCAACGCCGTCACAACGATCAAATTCGATCTGGTAAAAGAGACGCGACTGCAGCTCATGATATATAATGCCTTGGGACAGCAGGTTGCCGAGTTGATTGATCAACGTCTTCAGCCTGGTCAACATATTGCCGTCTGGCAGGCTGATCAATTCTCCAGCGGGATTTATGTGGCCTGTCTGCGGACCGAAGAATTTTCACAATCTGTCAAACTTTTATTATTGAAATAACCTCGCAACAATCATCCGGCCGACTATTGTAAGTCCGTTTCGTCGGCCGGTTTTTTTCATTCTCCCTAGAGTCTCTATGCAGAATCCATTTATCGAGTTGCCGCCTTGGAAACGAGCGGTACTCAAAGTCGGCAGCGCTTTAATGGCGCCGGAGGGGAAGCGGGTGACCAACACCTACACCCTCGATATCGCCGGTTTCATCACCCAATGCCGCGACCATGGCCGGGAGATCATTCTCGTCAGTTCCGGCGCCGTGGCTGCGGGTATTTCCACACAGACGGGTAAAACAAGACGACCGCTGACCATTCGCGAAAAACAAGCGCTCGCCGCCATCGGCCAACCGCTGCTGATGACCCACTGGAGCAAGTTCTTTGATTTCCCCTGCGCCCAGCTGCTGTTGACCTACGATGACATCAAGGAACGAAAACGGCTTGTCAATGCCAAAAACACCCTTACGGAGTTACTGACGCGTCGGACGCTGCCCATCATCAACGAAAATGACACCACGGTGGTCGATGAATTGAAGGTCGGCGATAATGATAACCTGGCAGCCCATGTGGCGGTGTTGGCGGATGCGGACATGCTGTTCATCGCCACCGATATCGACGGTCTCTACGATGCGGATCCCAAACGATTTCCCCAAGCCCGACTCATTCCCGTGGTCGAAAAAGTCGATCACTCTGTTTTTGAATTGGCGGGCGGCAAAGGCAGCCTCTACTCGGTCGGCGGCATGATCACCAAACTGCAGGCGGCAGAAAAAGCGACCAGCCGCGGCATCAATACCGTTATTTTTAACGGTGCTCGACGCGATTCATTTGAAAAACTGTTGCATCAACACTGTTGCGGTACCTTGTTCAAACGCGCCTCACTGCCGCTGAATGCGAAAAAACATTGGATGCTGCATGCGGTCAAAAGCCGCGGCGTGCTCACTGTGGATGCCGGCGCCCATCAGGCGCTCATCGCCAAGGGCGCTTCCCTCCTGCCCTCGGGCATAACCTCAATCGAAGGTCATTTCAAACAGGGTGATTCAGTCGACATCCGCACCCAAAGCAATGAAATCTTTGCCAAAGGGCTCTGCCAATACGATGCCGAGGATTTGGGTAAAATCATCGGCAAAAAATCGGGAGAAATTGAAAAGATTCTCGGTTATGTCGCTGCGGATGAAGTCGTCCATCGCGATGATCTGGTGCTGCTGGAATAAGTGCAGGCTGAATATTTTAAATGAGCGGCAATATGAGTATAAACACATGTGCTGAAATGGCGCGCGCGTGTCGGGCGGCGTCGCGCGTCGTCGCCCGCCTGAACAGCGACAGCAAAAACACCTTGTTGCTCGACATGGCGGCAGGATTAAGAGAAAACATGGAGCGAATTCTCTCGGCCAACAACCGCGATATTGAACTCGCCCGTCAAGCCAAGTTGTCCGATGTCCTGATCGACCGCCTGCTGTTGACGCCCGCTCGACTGGAAGCCATGGCCAGTGCTATGCAGGACATTGCGGCCCTGCCGGATCCGGTCGGCGAAATTACCAAAACCTGGCATCGTCCGAACGGATTAACAGTCTCTTATCAACGCATTCCCCTGGGCGTGATCGGCATCATCTACGAATCGCGACCGAATGTCACCGCCGATGCCGCTGCGCTCTGCTTCAAAGCCGGAAACGCCGTGTTTCTCCGCGGCGGATCAGAGGCCTTTCATTCAAATCAGGCGATTGTCACTGTTCTGCACCACGCTTTGGAACAACACGATTTGCAGTCGGCGGCGATCACCATGCCGGCATCGACCGAACGCAGCGTGATCATGGACATGCTGAATTGTTCGGAGGATATCGATCTGATCATCCCTCGGGGCGGCGAAGGTCTGGTGCGCTTTGTCACCGAAAACAGCCGCATACCGGTGATCAAACATTATAAGGGCGTCTGCCACCAGTATGTCGACTATAACGCTGACATACACATGGCAATCGATCTGCTCGTTGACGGCAAATGCTCGCGTCCCGGCGTCTGCAATGCTCTGGAGACGCTGCTGGTGCATGAGGCGATTGCCGGAGAATTCCTGCCTCGGGCTGCGGCGGCGCTGAGCCGTCAAGGCGTCACCCTTCGCGGCTGCGAAAAGACCCGACATTATGTTCCTGATATCGAACCGGCGACAGAGGATGATTATTATGCTGAATATCTCTCCCTCACCCTCGCAATCAAGGTAGTGGCCGGATTGGAAGAAGCGGTGAGTCACATTGAACAGGATGTGTCGGATCACACTGAGGTCATCGTCACCCGCGACTATGAGAATGCGCGCCGCTTTTTGTCATTGATCAACTCTTCCGTGGTACTGGTGAATGCCTCATCACGCTTTTCCGACGGCGGGCAACTGGGATTGGGCGCCGAGATCGGCATTTCCACCACCAAGCTGCACGCCTACGGTCCCATGGGGCTGGAATCGCTGACCACACAGAAATTCATCGTCACCGGAGATGGACAGACCCGGCACGGGCTGCCGTGGGAGTGACCGGCTGGTTATCATCCTCCCAGGCAGCAGTGCTCCCACCCTTCTCTGTCCCAAGCTGCCAGACTGTGTGAAAACAGAAAACAGCCGCACATTGAGCGAACTCGAAGATTACCAAGTTCATTATAATAGGGCTTCGACTCCGCTCAGCCACCAAAGAAAGAGGCGTTTTCACACAGTCTGGAAGCGTGGTGACGAGATGGAAACCTCACACGAGACACGCCTCTAAGAACAAAAATAGTCAAATTCTCTCCGTGTACTTTATGACTCCGTGCGAGGTCCTTCTTTGCGCCTCGTGAATCTTCTTTTCGCCTCATAAAATCTCTTGCCTTCTATCTTGTTTATATTTACATTTCGTTGTTTGACGAAATGTAAATATGGATATCACATCATGCGACAACTATCTAAACTCTTCCAAGCCCTCTCCGATCGCACGCGACTGCGGATTCTGTGCATGCTGCGGCTGCGGCCGCTGTGCGTCTGCGAAATTCGCGAGGTGCTGCAATTGGCCGTGTCAACAGTATCCAAACATCTCTCCATTCTCCGAGATGCCGGACTGATTGAGGATTTTAAAGACGGCAAGTGGGTCAACTATCAGCGTAACCACGATCCGCAGGCGGAACAAATTCATACTATGCTGCAATGGATCGACCAATGGATGGCGGATGATGCCCAGGCACAAAAAGACGAAAAAGCGGCAGCACAGGCAGATCGGAATCAGATATGCAGTCAATGAATCTGTCCAGTAGAGTTTTTGAGGCCATTTAATCAGAATCGATTGAAAGGAATCATCATGAAAATACTCATTCTCTGTACCGGCAATTCCTGCCGCAGTCAAATGGCGGAGGGATGGCTCAAATCCTTTGATGACCGCCTGCAGGTCTTTTCCGCAGGAACCGCGCCTGCTGCGCGGGTGCATCCCAAAGCGGTTCAGGTGATGGCAGAGGTCGGCATCGACCTCTCCCGCAACCACCCTAAATCCGTCGATCAATTTCTGTCCGTCAATTTTGATTATGTCATCACCGTCTGCGATCATGCCAATGAAACCTGTCCGCTCTTTCTCGGCTCGGTCAAGCATCGCCT
>RPQV01000177.1 GCA_003818595.1 Calditrichota bacterium | reverse complement strand
GGTGTTGTATGGATTTTGCGCCGCTGATTCCGATCCTGCGGTGGTTCTTTCTCAATTCACAGCGATGATTCAGCCGGATAGTGGTGATACAGAGATTAAAGTTGCAGAGTTAAAGCTGCGCATGGAATACAAGGGTTATGGACTTTATTCTCCTCAGGATTATCCGACGACCACTGCGATACCGCTGGTTAATGGAATTCTGTTTAAATTTGAAAACATCAAATCGATCACCCTGCATGGCGAACGCGTTTTTTGGAAACGTTTTGTACAACCTGAGGAACGTGCCAATTATGTCGACGTTAAAGAAGATGGTTATCGCGAGTACAGTGATGTGGAAGTGATGTTGACCATTACTGATTGGAGTGGAAAAGAAACAACAGCCATGTTGAAGCGGCCGGAGAATTCAGATGTTTTTTTTGAAGGCATTACTGAAAACGGCGCCTATCGTCTTCAAATTGATCTTGAAAACAAGAAAACTGTCGCAGTTACTTTTCTATCGTCATTCATTATGCGATGCACAGGTGATCCGACTCATGTTTTTGAAAATGCAGAATACAAATTCTGTCCTTTATGCGGTAAACCGATGCAAAGAGAAGTGAGTGTGCAGACAGAAACCAAACCATAGGTGACTGCGCACGCGCGTACAGCTGATCATGGGAGATATCCATTTACCGAAAAAAGTGTGTCTGATTTGCGCCGTGTGCTATCAGCAGGATTACGATCGAGATGCAGTTTTTACCGAACTACAACAACAATATGGCACCATTTTGAATGTATCTGATGTCCTGCACTTTAATCACACCACATATTATGCCGAGGAAATGGGGGAGGATTTAAAAAAGGTCTTTATTTCATTTGCCCAATGGATAAATGCCGATGAACTGGCGGCGATCAAGATATTCACGAACGCCATAGAACAAAACCATTGCGAAAATGGCAAAAGAAGAATCAATATAGATCCCGGATATATCGAGTTGCCCAAACTTGTTCTCGCTTCAACAAAAAATTTCAGTCATCGCATTTATATCGGCAGGGGGATTTATGGCGATGTCCAGTTGTGCTGGCGACAAGGAGGATTTCAAAGCAATCCGTGGACATATGATGATTACAAAGATGAAATTGTGGTAACCTTTTTTGAAAGCATACGAAAAGAGTATCATCAGCAATTACAGAGGATCACGTGAGCATAAGCTACAAGAGTGCAGGTGTGGATATCGATGCCGCTGAGGAAGCGACAAAGAAAATTGCTGTGCTGGCAAAATCTACTTTTAATGTTCATGTTTTAAACGATATCGGCTTATTCGCCGGTTTTTATGCGATTGATCTGCAGCGATATCCGCAGCCAGTCTTGGTTACAAGCATTGATGGCGTCGGTACCAAATTGAAAATCGCCTTTATGTTGAATAAACATGACACTGTGGGTCAGGATTTGGTGAATCATTGCGTCAATGATATCATGACATGCGGTGCGGATCCGGTGGCTTTCACGGATTATATCGGGACATTGCAGTTGCGACCCGATGTGATTGCAGAAATTGTCAGCGGAATGGCGTGCGCCTGCAAGGAGAATGGTTGTGCCCTGATCGGTGGTGAAACCGCTGAAATGCCGGGATTTTATGCACCCGGTGAGTATGATCTGGCCGGATCAATCATAGGGCTGGTGAATCGAAACCAGATCATTGACGGCAAAAGGATTATGAAAGGACATCAGCTCATCGGACTTGCTTCTAACGGACTGCACACCAATGGTTATTCTCTTGTACGTAAAGTTCTACTTGATGTTCAGAAGGTTGATTTATTCCGCTATGTTGATGATCTCGCGTCGACATGGGGTGAAACGCTGCTCAAAGTTCATAAAAGTTACAACAAAGCAGTGACTGCTGTTCGTTTCATTGACGGAGTTGATGGTATCAGTCATATCACCGGCGGCGGGATTGTCGGCAACACCAAGCGTCTTTTAGCGGATCATCTCAACCTCAGGATCGATTGGGGTGCATGGCTGATGCCTGCAGAGTTTCGCATGTTACAGCATTACGGAAAACTGGATGATGAGGAGATGCGGCGCGCATTCAACCTGGGCATCGGATTAATCTTTGTCGTTGCTCCGACGTCTGTCGACGTTGTTGTTTCTGCGTTGCAGAAATGTGGAGAAATGCCGATTTTACTGGGAACGGTTTACTGATATGCACAGCAGCAATCGTCTGCAGATAGCCATTCTTGGCGCCGGCAGTTGGGGAATTGCATTGGCAAATCATTGCCATTCCATCGGTCATTTTGTGACGCTGTGGGAATTTGATTCGGCAGCTGCCCAAGAATTGCAACTCACGCGAATGCGCGAATCCGTGTTGAAAGGCATCAGTCTGCAACCGGATATAGCCGTCACCTCTGATCTCGGGTTTGCTGTTGTAAGGGCGGATGTCATCCTCACGGTCACTCCTTCACACGTCGTTCGTGATGTTTTGAGACAACTCAATACTATTTCACTGCGGGAAAGTGCTGTATTGGTAAATTGCGCCAAGGGTATTGAAATCGATACCTTGAGTAGAATTTCGCAAATTGTGAAAGAGGAATTGACCGCGCAGCACATTAAAGGTTATGTCGTGCTTTCTGGTCCCAGTCATGCAGAGGAAGTGAGCAGAAACATCCCGACCGCCATCGTTGCGGCGTCTGAGGATGATATTTTAGCGCGCTACATTCAGCAGGCATTAAGCAGCATCTGGCTTCGAATATATCGGAGCTGTGACGTCATTGGTGTGGAATTGGGGGGATCTCTGAAGAATGTCATTGCCATTGCTGCGGGAGTCTGCGATGGTGCAGGCTTTGGGGACAACACCAAAGCTGCCTTGCAGCCGCGCGGATTGGCTGAAATCGCCCGGCTGGGACAAAAATTGGGGGCTGATCCCTTGACCTTCTCCGGTTTGTCCGGAATGGGAGACTTGATTGTCACCTGCATGAGCCGCCACAGCCGTAATCGATATGTCGGTGAACAAATCGGCCAAGGAAAAACACTGAGTGAAATTCTCGACAATATGATCATGGTGGCTGAAGGCGTTCTCACCAGCAAAGCCGCTGTTGCCCTGGCGGAAAAGTTTAGTGTGGAATTGCCGATTTGCACGGAAGTATATCGTCTGCTTTATGAAAATAAAAATACGCGAGAAGCATTGACGGATTTGCTCACCCGCGAAGCAAAACCGGAGATTTGGTTTTAAAGAAGCGTACCAATCAGGCTATTTGATTATTCATATTCAAGGCAAAAGTAAAAAGAGAGGACATCACCTTATGGCAAACAATATAACCATCAGCCAGGCTGCTCAATATCTCGGACAGGAAGTAACTATTTCCGGATGGGTTTATAATAAAACAGGCAAAGGGAAACTGCACTTTATCATGGTGCGGGACGGAACCGGCGTCATCCAAGTCGTCATTTTCAAAGGCAATGTCACTGAAGAAGCGTTTGAAAAATGTGCTGCATTAACCCAGGAGAGCTCGATCCGCATTACCGGAGTGATCTCTGAGGATCTGCGGGCAAAGGGTGGCCATGAACTTCAAGCCAAGGAGGTCGAGGTACTGAATATTGCGCCGGAATATCCCATTTCACCCAAGGAACATGGCATAGAATTTTTGATGGATAATCGCCATCTCTGGCTCCGTTCCTCAAAGCAGCACGCTATTTTGAAAATTCGGCATGAGATTATCAAAGCCTCGCGGGACTATTTCGATAATCTGGGCTTTACTCTGGTCGATGCGCCGATTTTTACGCCGAGCGCCTGTGAAGGGACGAGCAATTTATTTGAAACCGATTATTTTGATACCAAGGCATACCTGACGCAAAGCGGACAGCTTTATATGGAGGCTGCAGCAATGGCGTTTGGCAAAGTATATTGTTTTGGACCAACGTTCCGTGCCGAGAAATCGAAAACCAGGCGTCATTTAACCGAATTCTGGATGATTGAGCCTGAAGTTGCTTTTTTTGATCTGCAGCAGGATATGGATTTGGCGGAGGGGATGATTATCTACATTGTCGATCGCGTTTTAGAAAAAAGGCGGCAGGAATTGGAAATCCTTGAACGAGACGTGAGTAAACTTGAAGCGGTTAAAACCCCCTTTCCGCGAATTCATTATGATGAAGCGGTCAAACTGATCAAAGCTGAAAATCCAGAATTTATTGATGGTGATGATCTCGGAGGAACCGATGAGACGATCGTATCCAGTCATTTCGATCGTCCGGTCATGATCACCCATTATCCGGCTGCGGTAAAAGCCTTTTATATGAAACGGTCTGCTCAGCAGCCTGATCGGGCTTTGTGCGTCGATGTTTTGGCGCCTGAAGGTTATGGAGAAATAATCGGCGGAGGTCAACGCGAAGATGATTTGGAGATTTTATTGAGTCGCATTCGTGAACACAATCTTCCACAGGAGGCGTTTAACTGGTACCTTGATTTGCGCAAATATGGAACGGTTCCCCATGCAGGTTTTGGAATGGGAATAGAGCGGACGGTGGCTTGGATCTGCGGCAGGCCGCACATTCGAGAGACCATTCCCTTCCCGCGAACCATGTACCGTTTGACTCCATAAGGACAAATGGAAAGAAAGCAGGTTAAAATTATTGCGGGGGGTGTTGTTCAGGGAGTGGGTTTTCGTTATTTTGTGTGGAAGAATGCCCAAAAACTCTCCCTGAACGGTTATGTCAGAAATTTATTTGATGGAACTGTGGAGATCGTTGCTGAAGGTCCGGCCAGATCGATATCGGCATTTATTGATATCATTCGCATCGGTCCTCCGCATGCCCATGTCACTCAGTTTTCCGTAGAACGGATAGAACCAGCAGAAATTTATCAAGATTTTACCATATTTCACTGAAAAGAAAAGAGTTATATAAATGGATTTGAAAAAAAAGATCAGGAATGTACCGGATTTCCCCCGTCAGGGTATTGGATTCAAGGATATAACGACACTGATTGGTGACGCTGCCGCCTTGCGCTCAGCGGTCAGGCAGATGAGAGCGCGATTCGCCGGAATCTCGGTTGATAAAATTGCCGGTATTGAATCGCGCGGATTCATATTTGCGGCCATTTTAGCCTATACATACCAAGTCGGGATGATTCCCGTCAGAAAACCCGGCAAGTTGCCCTATTCGACCATCAATGAAGATTATGACCTTGAATATGGTTCCGGTTCATTGCAGATTCACAGTGATGCTGTGCAAAAAGGAGAACGCATTCTTATTGTTGACGATCTGCTCGCCACCGGCGGAACCGTCGCCGCCTCGGCGAGATTGATCGAACGATTGGGAGGAATTGTTGTCGGTTGCTGTTTTCTGGTGGAACTGGATTTCTTGAATGCCAGAGAGAAACTGGGGAATTATCGGATTGAATCTCTGGTACACTATAAATCTGAATAAACATCAATATATAGTGGTTAGTGCTTGACTTTTTAACTATTTTTAGTTATTATAGGTTGACTAGGCTGATGAAACCTCTTGCGCCTGTTGTTGATCATCGTGATTTTTGAAGGCGACTTGCGGCACTAACGGGAGGTTAAATGGGAAAAATATTTGCGGTGAATCCGGGGTCAACTTCAACCAAAGTCGCTTTGTTTGAAGGCGACAAAAAGATGTTCGCCAACAATGTCGCTCACAGCATTGAGGATTTGAAACCTTTCAAGACGATCAACGATCAGTTTGATTTTCGTCGTCAAGCTATCGAAAAGGTCGTCATTCAGGCAGGCATTGATCTGAGCCAAGTCAGCGCTTTTGTCGGGCGGGGTGGACTATTACGCCCAATTGCCGGAGGGACATATGAGATTGATGATCTGATGCTCGATGATCTGCGAAATATGATTGGTGGTGAACACGCCTCCAATCTGGGTGCGTTATTAGCATCTTTCTGGGGAAAATTGTATGACAGACCGGCCTTTATCGTCGATCCGGTTGTTGTAGATGAAATGGAGGAGATCGCCCGTTTTTCCGGTCACCCGTTATTCCCGCGAAAAAGCATTTTTCATGCACTGAACCAAAAATCGGTAGCGCGCGCAGCAGCCGAACAATTGGGAAAACCCTATGAGGAGCTTTACCTCATCGTGGCTCATCTCGGCGGCGGCATCTCCGTAGGTGCTCATCGTTGCGGTCGGGTAATTGACGTCAACAATGCCCTGGATGGCGAAGGCCCATTCTCTCCCGAACGAACAGGTTCATTACCGGTCGGCGATTTGGTTCGGTACTGCTTTTCCGGACAAGCCGAACTTCAGCAAGTGCTGAAAATGATCAAGGGGCAGGGAGGAATTGCGGCTTATCTGGGTACAAATGATATGCGTGATATCCTGCAACTCATTTCTCAAGGTGATGTTCGCGCTGAATTGATTTACCAGGCGATGGCTTATCAGATCAGCAAACAAATTGGAGAAATGGCTGTTTGCCTGAAAGGAAAAGTTAATGCGATCATCTTAACAGGCGGAATAACATATGATAAGCTTATTGTTAAATTAATATCAAATTATATTGCATTCTTGGGTCCAATAATTGTGATCCCTGGTGAGGAGGAGATGCAGGCTTTGGTCGCTGGTGCTTTGCGTGTCCTGAACGGTATGGAACAAGCGAAAAACTATACAAAGCAAATTCAAAGATCATGATAGCAAATTTCAATGAACTGGTTGCTGCGGTAAAAAGCAAAACAAAAAAGACGATTGCCGTCGCCATGGCCGAGGGTGAGGACGTTCTCAAGGCGATCACAAATGCATATCAGCAGGGTATTGCTGACGCGGTTCTGGTCGGATCAAAGAAAAAGATATTAGAAATCAGTGCCGAACATGGGATAGACATCAGCTGTTTTGACATCATCAACACCAATTCAGAGAATCAGGCCGTCATCCGCGCCATACAGATGGTGCGCGAGCGGTTGGCTGATTCGATCATGAAAGGCGTCTGCTCGACTGCCACCCTGCTCAAGGGTGTGCTGGATAAAGAGCATGGCTTGCGAACCGGAAAGCTGTTGTCCCATATCGCGCTATTTGAGACAACGAGTTATTCCAAATTACTGATGATGAGTGACGGC
>RPQV01000176.1 GCA_003818595.1 Calditrichota bacterium | reverse complement strand
TTATTTATCCTTTTATTAATTGCAGAGCGCGTGACCCCGAGCATGCCGGCTGCGATGGACTGGTTGTTCTTTGAACGGCTGAGCGCCTCATCAACCAGCATCTGCTCCGCTTCCCGGATGGTAGGCAGCGAATCGAGCTGCATGAGCCCGCTTTTAAAACTTTTCCGTACTGTAACGTCAGGCTGGGTCGAATCAGTCTGTGCTCTTCCACCAAGTTTTTCCCGGAACAGGTCGAGCGACATGACACCGGTCTGGTGCCTGCTCACCGCATCGTACATGAGGCTCTTCAGCTCACGCACATTGCCGGGAAAAGAATAGGTGGAGAGAAGGATATAGAGTTCCGGCGGCGGTGTCGGTTCTTTCTTGTCAAGCTCGGCTGCGGTAGTCGTTATAAAATAGTCGGCAAGGAGTGGTATGTCTTCCTTGCGCTCCCGCAGCGGCGGGACATGGATATGGTGCGTCTGCAGACGGTAATAAAGATCGCTGCGGAATGTGCCGATGGCCTGCAGGGCGATAAGGTCACGGTTGGTGGCAACAAGCACTTTCGCATCCGTAGACAACGGCATATCCGACCCGAGGGGATAATACGCGCGATCTTCGAGGAGGCGCAGCAATTTCACCTGCGACTCGAATTTCAGATCGCCGATTTCGTCTAGAAAAATGGTCCCTTTTGCGGCCTTTGCCACAAGACCTGTCCGGCTGCGGTCTGCGCCGGTAAAGGCGCCTTTCTCGTGGCCGAACAGCGTGTCGGAAAAAAGGGTGTCGTCGAGCCCGGCCACGTTCACCTGCACGAACTCACCTTTACGGCCGCCGGCATTATGCAGGGCACGCGCGATCATTTCCTTTCCAGATCCGGTTTCACCGCTGATAAGAACAGGCATCGACGTTTGGGCAACCGCCTCCACATACCCGAAAAGCGACTGCATGCGGTGGCTCCTTGTGATGATTTCTTCGAACGCCGATGGCTGTCGAAGCGTATCGGACAGAAGAAACTGCCTGAGTTTGCTGTTTTCCGATTTCATTTCATAATATGCGATGGCGTTTTTTATCGAGGTGACGAGCCGCGTCTTATCAATCGGTTTTACAAGGTAATCAAACGCGCCGATTTTGATGCACTCGACGGCCGTCTCAACCTCGTTGACCGCGGTAAGCATGACCACCGGAAGACCGGGGAACATCCTTACAATCTCGCTCAATACCTCCTTGCCTCCTTTAAACGGCATGAGAAGGTCGCAGACGACAACACAGGCACGCTGCTGTTCGAGCATCGTCAGCACTTCCCTGCTGTCCTGGCATTTCCTGATGTTGTTGATGCCCGCCGACCGCAATGAGAACGAGGCGCTCTGAAGAAACTCCAACTCGTCGTCTACGAGCATCACGGGAAGGTCAGGATATGCTGCTTTTGTCGTCATGGAAATTCTCCTATTCCGCTGCAGGCAGCGACACCGTGGCAATCGTGCCTTTGCCCGGCTCCGATTCGAAGGACAAGTCGCCGCCATGGTCTTTGATGATGTTATAGGAAATCGCAAGACCAAGGCCCGTGCCGCTGCTGTCGCGTTTTGTGGTAAAAAACGGGGTCATGATATTTTTCAGGTTTTCCGGGGAAATGCCGGCGCCCTCATCCATGACCGTAATTATGACGCGCCCGCGCTCACGTGCATACGATGTTGCCACTGAAACCGCCTGGTTCTTTGATGTGAGTGCCTGGCAGGCGTTTGAAATGAGGTTGATAACCACTTGTTCGATCTTCTGGAAAGCACCCTTTACAGGAGGCATTCCCGTCCCGCAAGTAAAAGAAAACCTGTCGGTTGATTTCTTTATCAGGCTGCTGAGGATCAGCGTCGCAGCATCCACGACTGGGTTTACCTGTACTATCTGGTTCATGTCCCCCGGTTCCTGACGCGCGAAATCCTTGAGGTTCTGCACAATATTCCTGATTCGCTTGGCGCCCTCGGAAATACCGGAAATAAGCGGCTGTATCTCTTCCTGGATTTCATCAAAGTAAAGCCCCGCAAGCATGAAATCTCCGTGTTGTTCCCGGTATTTTTGCAGAATCGGCTTGAGATCTTTCCATATATCGTTGAGGTTGTCGCTGTTTAATATAATATAATTGTTCGGGTTGTTGATCTCGTGCGCAACACCGCTCACCAACACGCCGAGGGTTGCCATCTTGTCTGCTTGGATGAGATTCTGCTGCTGTTGCCGGGCCAATTCCGCCGCCTTGCGCCGTTCGGTCACATCGACACCAGTGATCAGCACGCCGATGAATTTTTCATCATCGTAAAGACGGGCCTGGCCCCCGGCGAAATTGATGTAATGAATACATCCGTCCTTTGCCAGGACAGGAGTGTCGATTTCCTCGGAGACCTTTTCGCCGCCAAATCTTTTACTAATCACCCCCGACACCCGAACCCTGTCGTACGCGGCGATAAAATCAACCGCCGGTCTGCCGATGATTTCGTCCCGGCCATAGCCCAGGCTCTGCTCGAACGACTTGTTGATGTCCACGAGAAGGCCGTCGGGGCTGATGATCACGGAACCTGCCGGGCTGCAGTCGAAAAGGAAACGATACCTGCGCTCAGATTCCGAAAGAGCCATTTCTCCCCGTTTGCGCTCGGCTATATCCCTGACAACCGCTATAATGCAGTCTTTTCCATTAATTGTCGCGCGCTTGAGGTTCGTCTCGATCCAGAATAACTCCCCGTTCTTGCGTCTCGCTTGCCACTCAAACAACTGCGGTCCATCCGTAAAGGCCCTCGCGACCCATTCTTTTGCGTTTTCGTTAGTATAGGGAGGCACGCCGGAACTGAACTCTCCTACAGTAAGGTGCGACGCTTCTTCTCGAGTGAATCCGAACATTTCGCACATCGTTTGATTGACATCCAGAATAGTGACAGTACTCGCATCATGGATGAATATCGCCTCGTTCGTGGCATTGTATATTTCGCGGTAGCTTCTCTCGGATGACCGTAACGCGTCTTCGGCTCGCTTGCGTTCTCCTATTTCCTTTTGCAAATATCCGATTGTTTCCGACAGCTCTGTAGTGCGTACCCGGACATTGTCCTCAAGGCGGAAGCGGTGTTGTTCCAGTTCTTTTTCTACGCGTCTTTGCTCGGTGATATCGATACCGGTGGAGACAATAAACGCGACGTCGCCCCGGTCATCGCAGAGGGCCGTGTTGAACCACGAGACAAGAACGAGATTTCCAGCCTTGGTCTTCCAGAAGTTTTCCCCGCTGTTTGGAAAATTGCCCGCGCGCAACGCCGCAAAACGCTCCTTCACCATGGTCATTTCTTCGGGAACCAAAAAGATATCCCATAATTGTTTCCCAATTACCTCGCCGCAATCGTATCCCGTAATTGCCTCGCAGGTGCGATTGAACCGCACAATGTTTCCTTTATTGTCCAGCACAATCGTGAGCGCACCAGCAGTCTCAAAAATCGCGGAGGCAAAGTCGCGCTCGCTCTTAAGCGCCGCCGCCGCCGCTTTCAGGTCAGTAATGTCGTTGCCCACGCACAGTAATTCTGCAAGGCTGCCCCGCTTATCAATAATGGGTTTGTTAGTCCAGGAAATCCACACCCGGTTCCCGTTTTTGAGAATGTTTTCGTTTTCGTTCCGCGCATAGCGTGCGGGATGGGCGTACAAATCGTCCATGAGGGCTGCAAGATCTCTTCCCGATGTTTCCGTTTTGGGGACAATTGTGCCGATGATGTTTTTTCCAAGTATTTCCTCCTTGGTGAATCCGAAAAAATTTTGGGCGAATTTATTGAAAAAGGTTACATTCCCCTTTGTGTCCATCCTGATGATGACGCTGTTGGCATACTCGACCATTTCAAGGAATTTCTGCTCCGATTCCTTGAGTGCTGCTTCGGCGTGCTTACGTTCGGTCACCTCAGATTCGAGGTGACGAACCGCTTCGGTGAGTTTGCTAGTGCGCTCGTCCATCTGGCGAGTAAGCAAACGGTTCCATATCAGGATTAATATGATGATAACAATTATGGCTACGAGAATTATCCAGAAAAGCATGGCGGGCAAAAATGTATGGCCTTGGATATGGATCCAGTGCGGGTAAATTTCAATTTTCGTGTCTTTATTGATAGATGCAAGAGCCTTATTTAGTACCGACATTAGTTCGGGCCAGTCATTACGTATGGCGAATGAGAGCCGTGAGTGATACCCTGTCTCCCCGGCAACCTTCAGGTTGGTGATACCTTCCTTCTCGAAGCAGGGGCTTGCCGTGGCGAGATTCTCGATCATGGCATCGTCCATGCCGAATGATACCTTGCGCAATCCTGTCTGAAAACCAGGCAAGGTCACGTGCGGCTCTGAAAACAACAGGTATTCCGCACGCTGCGGGGTCTGGGCCGCTGCAGACAGCCTATCGACTTTTTGGGCGTAAACGGCCGATGATAAAATTTGGGCAACAACGCACAAAAAGGCCAGTACATTTTTATTCATTTGCATAATGAAGCGGTGCTGGGCATATATCAATATATTGTCTCCTTAGGGCCAGGTTGAACTCGATACCACTACGCCTGCATGTCGGAGTTTTAAATCGCTAATTCCTTTTTATGTTTCTATTTCGTTCATACTTTCTTTTCTTCGCTCGGTTAAGACGACCGGGCAGTTGGCGGCTGGAATTTTTACTATTTTTCAATCATTTTGGCATTGGGGAATGGAGCTAAACAGCCGTGGCAGAATCATCACAGATTCTGACATTGAATATATACGCACATTAATCGAGAGACACAAAGAAAAAAATCGTTATGATCTCTCGAAAATATTGGCCGAAGCCTGGCAATGGCGCCAGGAAAACTTATCTTCCAAGCTTTGAGTGGTCTTTACCGCATAGGTCCCGCCGATGATGCAGCAGGATTCGAAGTAAAGCTTCTTGTCCTTCGTGCTCTTCGTGGTTGAATCATTTCTCAAGTCGAAGCTGATCCACTCGGCACGCGATTATAGAGCCTTACCACCAAATATTCTCTTTCCTTTTATCTCAATTCTTCGTATCATTTTCTCAAACTTGGCTTTATCGTGACTCCTTCGGCTGCCGACACGACGCCTTGGCCTCAATTGAGGCTATGAGCGTTCTTCAAAATAGCTTCGGCGCCATTTGACGAGGGTCATCGTAAACTGACTCAAGCGTTCGGTGTTATTATGCATGTCTACATCCTCTTTGCGCATCCGAGTGAAACATCCTTCACCGGAGAGGTGCTGGAAACATTCATCACCGGCCTCGCCGACGCCGGCCACACCTACGAAATCGGCGATTTGTATCGCATGAATTTCCAAACCGATATGGATATCGCCCAGTATCAACGGGAAGTCGGACTCGATCCCGATCGACCTGTGCCCGAGGATGTCAGAGCGGAGCAGGACAAGATCAACCGCGCTGAAGGCCTGGCCTTCATCTATCCGCTGTGGTGGAGCGACTGTCCGGCAAAACTCAAGGGATGGTTCGATCGCGTGCTCACCTATGGTTACGCCTATGCCTATGATCAAAACCAGGAGAGAACCACCCAAATTGCCGTCAAAAAGGCTCTGGCGATCTGTTCCGCCGGACATACGGTGGAGCATCTCGAAGAGATCGGCATCGCCGAGAGCATGCGACGGATCATGCTCAATGATCGACTGTTGGGCATCGGCGTCAAGGAGGCGCAGCTGGAAATTCTCGGCGGCATGATGCCGAAAGATCATTCCTGCCGCAGAGTAAACCTCAAAAAGGCCTATTATCTCGGCAGGAATTTATAAAAGCAGCGGCTCGCGGATGAATTCGCCCGTCAAAAAGGCGTTGCGATTTCCTCTGCGGTGCGATTTCCTGCTGTTCGCTGCGTGTCGATTCGCCGTCCGCGACGGTTGCGACCGGTGATTTCAGCATGACTTGCGCGATGATCCCCGGAATATCCCGGCGCCACGTCCTGCATCCGCCGCTGAACTCGATGATTTTCTCTCTGCGGCACATGCAATCGTCTTTGAACAGGAACAATCGCGCTCCCGAGTCGTCGCATTCGGCAATGCTGTCGATGATTTTCCCTGTGCGCAGCAGATATTCTTCTCCGCGCAAAAACGATTTGTCGCCCGACTGTTTTCGATCGTCAATGCGGTCGACGAATTTGTCGCCCGACTGTTTGCGATCATCGATGCGGTCGAACAATTTCTCTCCGCGCAGAAAACATTTATCAATGCGCAGCAGACATTTTACAATGTTCGACATGAAATGGACAATGCTTGACTGAAAATGCATTTTGCACGTTACGATCGTAACATAATATGCGGTTTATTAATATTGCTTGATATACTTGGAACATTTTCTGAAATTATTTGACTTTGCGCTAAATAAAATTGTCATTGTTTCATTTTAACTGATCAATGATCGAAATCAACTGGGCATTGTTCGACTGAAAACGCACAAGATTTTAAATCACTTTGACTATGATTCGCAGTGAGTCGACAATGTTTTTGACGATCGGAGGAAAAAGGATGGCCATTCGTTTAGTCAGGCTGGGTACGCCGCGGGCGCCGGACGAAGGATTGCGCATCGGCACGGTGCGGCGTCCTCCGCGCGGCGTGCGCAAGGAAGATTACGCATCGCTGGATTTTGTGGCTTGAGCCAAAGTTAATGCAGGTGCTTTTTATTAAATTTAATATGGATCATCAACAAAAACAGCACGCGGTTCCTGCAAAGGTCTCTGTTGTTTCGGTATAAGAAACCCTGCCTGATTATACAAAATCATTCAATATGATGCCCGGCATTTTCAAAGAAAATATGAGATGAATGACATGAGTGAGATGTATTTTATTCTCCAGCTCAAGTTCCCCTTCCTGGTTCCCTCGCTCCCAGACAGTGTGAAAACAGAAAGCAGCTGCACCCTGAGAAAAGTCAAAGATGAACAGAATCGAGGGTGGTACTCTGAGCGGAGTTTAGAGGGAGCGTAGGAAAAGTAGAACAATCAGCTCTCTCCCCGACTCTGCGTCCCAAGCTGCAGCGTGTGACGGAAATTGGGCGCGAAGCTGTGCTTCGCTTCCGTTGTCTCCGACTGGGCGCCTTCTGACTGCAGCTGCAACCTGT
>RPQV01000175.1 GCA_003818595.1 Calditrichota bacterium | reverse complement strand
ATCCAGATCGGGGAGAATGTGCTTTGTGTTTTCTGCACCGATTATCAACGGGATGAAAATGGTAGAACCTATACGCCGACCGGTGCTGATCAGATGGATCATCAGAACGGCATTTGGCAGGACGTATCGTTGGTTCGACGACCCGATCTCTATATTGATGATATTACCATTCGCACCAGCGTGCGCCAAAATGAACTGGCGGTGATTGCCGTTCTGAACAATGCTTCCAAAAGAGATCGAGTCGTGACGCCGATTCTACAGGTTGAAGATCAATTCCAGCCGGTTCTCTCTTTTTCGTCAGAACCCGTGCGCCTGGAAGCCGGCCAGTCTCGTCAGGTTATCCTCACGAGGGAATGGAGCGCTTATCAGCCTTGGTCGCCGCAGAATCCCAAACTGTACACCCTCTGCAGCCGTCTGTATGAAAAAGAGGGGGTGCTGGATGAACGCCGTGATCGATTTGGATTTCGCGAGGTTTGGATTGAAGGACATCGACTCTTGCTCAACGGTGAACCGATCCATCTTTTTGGCGAGTGGTGCCATAAAAGCAGTATGGACAGCTTTCGACCCGAATATGTGCGGCAATGGTATCGGATGTTGAAAGAGGGAAACATGAATTACATCCGCACCCACACCTATCCGCATCCTCAAGTCTGGCTCGATTTGGCCGATGAGATGGGAATTCTGGTTTCACTCGAGTCCGCCTGGTTTTTCACTCATGGCCAGGCGCTTGACAAGGAAGAGCTGTGGAAAAATGCGGATCAGCATGTTCGCGATATCATCAAAATCAATAAAAATCATCCTTCCATTATCCTGTGGAGCGTCGGTAATGAGGTGCGCTGGGGATGGAATCGAAACCTGACCATTCAGAAAATGCCGCGATTGCGAAAGCTCTATGAAGAACTCGATCCCACCCGCATTCCGTATCATGACGGCGACAGTTCGCTTTGGGATGAGCGCGAACAACCGCTCATCTCTCGGCACTATGGCCTTGAATGCACAGGTGAAGAGTGGTGGGATCAGTCAAAGCCGCTTCATGTCGGTGAAGTCGGCAAGTGGCATTACGGTCAGCCGATTGACAATTTGATCTGGGGAGATGACCAGATTTACAGTTCATTTGAAGCCTGCCATCGCAGCATTGCTCTCGAGTGCGCTGATCTCGCCGAACAGGCGCGCGCGAATGAGGTGTCCTGTTTTTTTCCTTGGAATCTTTCGGGCCTCGATAATTGGCGGCCATGGGAAACAGAACAATCATTTGAGTGGGATGATTACACTGCGCCTTATCCCAAGCTCCTGCGCAGCGCACCCTACAGCAGCGAATTTGCCTGGTGGCAGCCCAACAGTTCAGGGTATGAGCCGGGGCCGAGCTTTGAGATCATGAGTCACGCCTTCCGTCCTTTCGCTGTTTTTGTTCGCGAAAAGCGAGGGCAGGCGTTCAGCGATCAATCGCTTCGCCACACCTTCACCCTGATAAACGACACGGGCGGCACAGTGTCAGCATGGGTCGAGGTGACGCTGTCCGCAAATTCTGCCGTTTTATGGCAAAAAAAGGAGCCGATAACCATTCGTCATGGTTCTACTGAACGGTACGCCTGGCAGTTGCCGGAGATTAAAACCGATTCTCTGCTTCATGTGCTGGTGGAAACGCGTGTTTTCAATAAAGCGAGGATATTTGATCGTGTCGAGCGTCGGTTGGTGATCTTACCCAAGAGCGCCCGCAATGCCAAAATGGCTCTTCCGTTGATCCAGGTATATGGTGATGGATCGATGAGTCCCTTTCTCCTCAAACACAATATCCAGGCTTTGAGGCTGCAATCGTTGGCCGATGCCGATCCGCTGCGTTCCCGTATCTTGTTGGTCGAGAAAAATGCCATTCAAGCGGGAACTCGACAAAATCAAGAGCTTGAAGCGTTCATCATGCGGGGCGGTCGCGTCATCCTGCTCGAACAATCCGCCAGTGTTTTCCCGTCGCTGGCGATCGATACCAAACCGGTTGAACGCGTCCATATCCGCGGCGGACAAAGCGGGTTGCTCTCTGAATTGAACGATGATGATTTTCAATATTGGGGCGATGATCCGTACGGACGCATCAACTCTGACTCCTGGGTGGTCATCAAACCTTATCGAAAGCCCGAGATCGGCGACAATACGATTTTTCTTCATTCTGGTTATGGCGATTTTGGCAGCGGCGGATTGCTGTGGACGCCCTTGTTTGAAACGCGAATCGGCAGCGGATTGCTGATTGCCTGTCAACTGCGGGTCACCGAAAAGATTTTTGATCATCCGACGGCCCTGAAATTGATGTATGCCATGCTGCATTACGCCGCAGCCTGGCAGCTGCCGGAAAAAACCGACTGCGCGGTGCTCGGGGATATAGACACTCACTTTCTCGATGCCTTGGCAATCAGCCGAGGCGACACCGTCGCGTCCCAGGTGGTGTTGGCTTCCGCAGATATCATGAATAAACCATCACTCGCCCATGATCTGCTCAAATCTATTGCGCGAGGTAAGACGCTGATCCTCCAAAATCTGGATGCTGAATCAGCACAATCCCTGGGAAAAGTGTTAAAAAAGTATATTCAGGTTGTTCCTGTGGATACCATTTTCAATTTGGTGCGATGGGATGACGATATTTTATTGGAAGGGATAAGCAACCAGGAAACATTCTGGTTGGATAGAGCGCAATATTCGCCGCCGCAGAATATTAATCAGCCGATGACGACGAAATTGCTGCGCTGTCGTTCTGCGGAACCGCTGCTGGTCAGTGAGCATGATTCGGCATGGCGGGAATTTTTCACCTTGGGCGCCAATGCCGAGTTTTATCGGATGCCGGTCATGACCCATCTCTTGTGGAAGGGAGAACGGGAGTATGCATCGGGTCTGCTGCGCATTCCGTGGGAACAAGGTGAGATTCTGCTCTGTCAGATTCCATTTGTCGCGGGAAATCATCACGCCGCGGTCTTTTGGAATCAACTGCTTGCCAATTTGAATGTCGAACGAACCTCCAGTCTTTTGTCCGGTGAGGCGACCATCACCGGCAGTCAAAAAAGTGACGGCTTTCCTCAAGCGGTCCGTTGTTTGATAAATCCGTCCCCCCAGATGATTGAACAGGTCATGAGTTATCGCTCGCCCATCGAATATCGTCTCCCCAACGACGGACTGACGGATGGCTTTCCCTGGCAGATCGTCGCAACTCCGTTGGGAGTGATGAAACTGGAACAAGCGGCGGAAAATGTCCTGATCACCTTTCAAATAGATCCCGGACGACCTCGCGTGCTGCAGCAAGTTGTCGGCGGTCTTCCGGATCCTGAGCAACAGACGATGCTCTCTCTTCGAGGTCAGGGTCATGTCGCCGTTTTTGTCAATGGTTCGAAACATGACGCCCTGGAATTGGGCGTCAAAGGAGAAGCTTCGGCGGCGGATATTGACCTGCATCAATACTGGAATACCGTTGTGCTGCATTGGCAACCCCGGGGTCAGTCATTGTCGATGTTGTGGCACAATCGTCAACGACAACCTGAACTTGAGTTCGAGTTCCAATAGTCATTGTGGGCAATGAATGAAGGTCTGCCTGTTAGTTTAGGGTCCTGGTCCATTGAGAGGAAAGTCCGTGAAAAAACGTGATGTCTGGAGTCTGCAGGGTAAAAAGGCATTGATCACCGGCGGTACGCGAGGCATCGGCTTGGCAATCGCCAATGAGATCCTGTCTCTCGGCGGTTCTGTTTATATTATCGCAAGGGATAACGAGTTGCTCGAAAGTCGACTGGAAGAGTGGCAGAAAGAGGGATTCGAAGCGTTCGGGCAATCCGGAGACATCATCAATAAAGCCGATCGACGGTATTTATTTGAAGAGTTGGAATCGCAATGGGATCATCTCGACATTTTGGTCAACAATGTCGGCATGAATATTCGCAAAAAGGTCGTCGAATATTCTGATGATGAATATGATCAAATTCTGACCACCAACATGCATGCGGTTTTTGATATTTCCCAAAAAGCCTTTCCGCTGCTGAAAAAGTGCGGTGACGGTGCAGTGGTGAACGTTCTCTCTGTCGCGGGACTCACGTCGCTGCGGACCGGCGCTCCTTATGCCATGAGCAAAGCAGCGCTCCTGCAATTGACCCGCAATCTCGCCGTCGAGTGGGCGCCCGATCACATCCGCGTGAATGCCGTCGCGCCCTGGTATACAAAGACCCCTTTGGTGGAACATCTGTTGCAGGATCACCATTATCTCAAAGAAATACTGGATCGAACGCCCATGCGCAGGGTGGCGGAACCTGAAGAAATTGCGACGGCGGTGGCGTTTTTGTGCATGAGCGCCTCATCCTACATCACCGGTCAATGCCTGACCGTTGATGGCGGTTTTACTATTTTCGGTTTTTAGGCTGTCGCAGGATCATTACCTGAGCAGCGTCATCTTGATTAACGCGGCGCGATCATCTGTCGAAAAGCGGCAAAAGTACAAACCGGATGCGCATCTCTCCCCATTTTCCCCATTACCATCCCAAATGACCGTATGCTCGCCCGCAACCTGAACCCCATCCATCAATCGGCGAACCTGACGCCCCAGGGCGTTATAAATCACCAGATTGATTTTTTCAGTCCGTATCAACCGGAAGCGAATGGTTGTTTGCGGATTGAATGGGTTTGGATACGTATCGAGCAGACGCATATCGGTAATCTTCGCGTCCTTCGTGCCGACATGTAACGGCGATCCCGCATTCGAAATTTTGCGGTCAATATAAAGACGATATTCACCCGGCGCCCAAGTCAAAAGAGTATCGCGTTGGGCGATCTGCAGACTATCCTGCGACATGTAGTCAAACCATTTGCCGCTGTGCTCAAAAGAGATGGTCTTGGTCATCGGTACAACATCAAAATTACCCGCCAGAGTCAGATTCAGGGAATCATAATTTATCTTCATCCATTTGAACGGTGAAGAAAATGAATAATCCATGCGTCTCGGCAGGCACAAAGTGCGATTTTTTTTCAGATGAATGAGAGCAGAAAAGGCATGGAAGAGAGATTGACGCAGGGGATCATCATAATATTCCCAGCGAACGGGTTTTTCCCCCGTGCGGCCATTGTCATCAATGCTGACGTCATACCCCAACTCACCGAATTGCCAGATCATTTTAGGCCCCGGAATCATGAAGAGAAAAGCCGCTGCTGTTTGCATGCGCTGCAACGCAATGGGCAGCTCTTTGACATCGTAGCGATCGTTTTCATTGCCCCAGAGCAGATTTTTAACCATCAGCCGTTCTTCATCATGACTTTCCATATAGGTGACAAGGTGCGGCTTTTTCCAGCCCCGTTTGGTGTATACGCCCCAGGAAAAATCGGATTTGCTATTCTCATGCCATCCCATGGTGGCTTCATTAAAGTTATAATTTGAATTGCCCCAGATGAGGAATCCCGCTTCTGTCAGTTCTTTTTCTTCTCGATTATCGGTGAAATGTTCGAGAATTAAATACGCGGTCGAGTCAATGCTCTGCACGCGGTTGGCGATGCGTTTGAGATTCGTGATCCTTTTTTGATCATAGGCATATCCATCACCAGCGGTATTGGTGAATCCTTTGCTGAAATCAAAACGAAAGCCGTCAACCTGATATTCTTCAAGCCAATATTGAAGGACGCGATCGACGAATGCCTGGGTTGCCGGCGATTCGTGATTAAAGTCATATCCCCAGGAATAGACAGGATTCGGAGAAACCCGGTTATACCATGGACTCTGTTGCGGTTGATCAAGGTACAACCGCACCATGGGAGACTGGCCATAGCTGTGGTTGAGGACGATATCCAGGATCACGGCGATGCCATGAGTGTGAGCGACGTCGATGAATCGTTTCAATTGAGCAGCGGGGCCATAATATTTGTCGGGAGCAAAATAAAAAGAGGGATTGTATCCCCAACTGCTGTTGCCTTCAAATTCATTAATCGGCATCAATTCGACGGCGTTGACGCCCAATTGCTTCAAATACTGGACTTTATCGATCAATGCAGAATAAGAATGCTCTTTCGTGAAATCGCGCACCAGCAGTTCATATATAACCAAAGTATCCACCGCTGGTCGCCGAAAATCCACGGCCTTCCAGTCAACCTGTTTATCCTGCGGCTGAAGCACTGAAACAATTTCCGTTGTTTTATTGATCGGATAAGGCATCAATGCGGGATAAACGGTCTTGCTGATGTGAGCATCGTGAACCGGATCAAGTACCTTTTCTGCAAAAGGGTCGGCTATTTTCAACGCTCCGTCCACCCAATACTGATAACCGAACTCCTGATCGGCGGCGACTCTTTTAACTTCGAGCCAATATCGATCTTTTTCGACGGTCGGCTGCATGAGAAAAGCAGGGTCTGCTTCCCAGTTATTGAAATCGCCGATGAGGTAAACAAATGACTTGTGAGGTGCAAACAGCACAAAGCGCCAGGTTCCATCGATACATTCAAATCCGTCCTGAGCATCGGCTGGAAGCGCCTCGCCCGACTGCAAGGGGCGAATGATGCAATAAAAAGAGATGGTCTTGGCGGCGCCGCTTTGATCGCCGGCGATAATGCGGATGCGATGTTTTGCTGCCGACTGAGCAGGCAGACGCCAGCTCAGCGTATCATCGTCGGTCTTGATCACTATTTCTCCGTCCTGTTCGAGAAAAATGGAATCCGCTCGATTGGCAGCGGCTTGAACCAGGAGCGTGTCGCCGATTTCAATAAACGCCGGCGTACTCGCCGGCGACAAGAGCGTGATGGCTAATCCATCCTCGTAGATGGGCAGGAAAATGTCGCCCCCTTCGGCGGTCTTGCCCTCGCGTGTGGAATTTGCATTGCGAAAAACAAAAGCCAGCTGTTTCACTTTTTCATTGGCCGGTATTCCGTAATAACTGCGGATATGGAATCGTATCTGCCAGCGATTATTGCCCAGTGGTGTCATTCGCGTTTCGGCGGTGTTCTGTCCCCATTGTGTTTTTACGTACTTCCAGTCGGACGAACTGGTACTGCGGCTGGTGATGACGCCGGTGTGAGCATATACCTCAGCAGCACCCATCAGCCCGCGGTTGCCTTCGGCGGCGTTATAGACGATGACGATGGTATCATCCACGGTT
>RPQV01000174.1 GCA_003818595.1 Calditrichota bacterium | reverse complement strand
TTCTCCTGTTTGTTAAATTCTGATTCATTTTTTTGGAGTGATCCATAATTAGACTATTTCGTTGCCGATTGAATTGACGCTGCGGGTTCTCATGGACGCCGGCTTCCAATCACAGCTTTCACTGCTGAATATTACCATTCAATCAGCGTTTTTCCTAAATCATTTTCTTGCACTCTATTTCCCTGATCATTGAAGGAGCAATTCGATGGAAGTCAAACTGGAGAATCTCATTGAAAGGCTGAAAAGTGAAGGCGTCGAAGGGGCGCAAAAACAAGCCGATGAGATCATTAAAACTGCTCAAAAACAAGCCGAAGAAATTCTCAACAAAGCGAATAAACAGGCTGAGGATATGATTCTCAAATCTGAAGTGCAGGCGCGCCAGTATCAGGAGAATGCCGAGTTGGCACTGCGCCAGGCTGCGCGTGACGGCGAGTTGCTGTTCAAAAACAGACTGACGGCGTTGTTCGATTCTGTTTTCAAACGCGAAGTTAAAACAGCATTGCAGCCGGATTTTCTGAAGCAAATGATCCTCAAATTGGCGGAGGGCTGGAAGGCCGGATCCGATATCGAAGTATTGGCGAATGAGGCCGATGTGCAGAAATTGGAAGCCCTGCTCTTTGCGGGGTTGAAAAAAGAAGCGGCATCTGGAATTTCCTTCCGCATCAGCAACGACATCACCGCAGGTTTTCAGATCGGAATAAAGAACGAAAATATTTATTATGATTTCAGCGATGAAGGCATCAGCGACCTTTTAAAGACCTTCCTCAATCCGCGATTGAATGAAATCCTGGGCAGAAAGAATGGATAAATATTATTATGTCGTCACGCAACTTCCGATGCTTTTTTTCGATCGAGAAAGTTATATGACGACCGAGTTTTTTCTTCGAGAAGCGGAAAAGTGGCTCAGCCCGGCAGATTTCCAATGCCTGGTTCAAGCGCGCTATAACTCCATCACCCTGACCGTCAAATCCCCCCGTCTTTTGCAGGCCTATGTTGACCATGAAAATGCTTTTCGACAGGATATCGCTGCCTGGCGCAAGGCGCAGCGCGAGGGGCTGGATTATAAACTTGAAACCATCCCGACGGCCATGGTCAAAGATGGAAATCCGCTGGAAATCGAGAAAAATCTCCTTGCCTTTCGTTGGAAGCTGATCGAGGAATTGGAGATCGATCATCATTTTGATCTCGAATTTCTGATTCTTTATTTTTACAAGCTTCAGATACTGGAAACGCTGGCGCTCTATAATAAAGAGAAAGGGCTGGAAATCTTTAAATCAATCAGCAAGGTAAATATATGAGTCTAGTAACCGGAAAGATAACAGGTGTAAGCGGCAACCTGATCATCGTGGTGGTCGACGGCGCGATTACGCAAAATGAAGTGGGTTATGCTGTCAAAGGCGAGCAGCGTCTTAAAGCCGAAGTCATTCGCATTCAGGGGAATAAGGCTTTTTTGCAGGTTTTTGAAAGTACAAAAGGTCTAAAAATTGGCGATCAGGTGGAATTCACCGGCGAACTTTTGTCGGTCAATTTGGGTCCAGGTTTGCTCGAACAGATTTATGATGGTCTGCAGAACCCACTGCCCAAACTGGCGGAAAAATACGGTTTTTTTCTGCCTCGCGGCGCAGTACTGGAACCGCTGGATCAAGAAAGAACCTGGGCGTTCACACCATCGGTCAACATCGGCGATAAAGTGCGGGCTGGATTTTATCTTGGCTCGGTACCGGAAACGCAATTCACTCATTACATCATGGTTCCCTTTGATGTCAAGGGAGAATGGTCGGTCGTTGAAACAGCGCCGGCAGGAAATTATACTGTTTCGCAGCAGATTGCGGTCATTCAGGACGAACGCGGGAATAAACGCTCTTTGTCCATGCAGTTTCAATGGCCGGTGAAGCTTCCCATCATGGCTTATAAAACAAAGATGATGCCGAAAGAGCCTTTGGTTACCAAGGTGCGCATCATCGATACATTTTTTCCAGTGGCAAAAGGGGGAACATATTGTGTTCCGGGTCCCTTTGGCGCCGGGAAAACGGTCATTCAACAAATTACCAGCCGATATGCGGATGTGGATATCGTCATTATCGCTGCTTGCGGAGAGCGAGCCGGTGAAATCGTCGAAACCATGCGCGAATTTCCCGAGTTAACCGATCCGCGCACCGGACGTTCGCTGATGGAAAGGACCATCATCATTGCCAATACCTCTTCCATGCCGGTTGCGGCTCGAGAAGCATCTGTGTACACGGCGACAACGTTGGGCGAATATTACCGGCAGATGGGTTTGGGTGTGTTATTGTTGGCGGACTCGACTTCCCGTTGGGCGCAGGCGATGCGTGAGCTCTCCGGTCGTCTGGAAGAAATTCCCGGCGAAGAAGCATTCCCAGACTATTTGGAATCGCGTATCGCGGAGTTTTATGAACGGGCCGGTTTGGTCGAACTGCACAATGGCGGACGCGGCAGCTTGACCATTGGCGGCACAGTGTCGCCTGCCGGAGGAAATTTTGAAGAGCCGGTAACTCAGGCCACACTCAAGGTGGTCGGCGCATTCCACGGATTATCTCGTGATCGCGCCAATGCCCGCAGGTTTCCCTCGATCCATCCGCTCGACTCCTGGTCGCGTTACAGCAGCGCGGTGCCCGTGGATATCGTGGATTATGCGCGTGATTTTCTCTTCCGCGGCACCGAGGTTCACCAAATGATGATGGTTGTGGGAGAAGACGGTACCTCATTGGATGATTTCATTGTGTATTTAAAATCAGAATTTGTTGATGCAGTTTATTTACAGCAGAATGGATTCGATCCGGTGGATGCGGCAACATCTCCGGAGCGACAGAATTATGTTTCGCAATTGATCCATTCACTGTTGAGGAAAAAGTTCGAGTTCAGCAGCAAAGAGGACGCTCGTTCATATTTTTATGATCTCCGGCAAAAGTTTATCGATTGGAACTATATGGAATACGGATCTGAAGAATTTGCAGTCCAGGAAAAATTGATCAGCGGTTTGATTAAAGGATAGCTCGACTATGAGAAAAGTATATAAAAAAGTTGAAAGTGTCTCTGGAAACGTCATCACGGTCCACGCGACGGATGTCGCCTACGAAGAATTGGCGGAAATCACCACGCGTCGCGGCAAGTCTCTGGCTCAAGTGATCAAACTGGAAGATGATCTGGTTTCTCTGCAGGTCTTTGCCGGTAGTCGAGGTGTTTCCACCAGCGATGAGATTCGTTTTCTAGGCCATCCGATGAATGTTTCTTTTTCAGAAGATATGCTTGGCAGGATTTTTAACGGTTCCGGTATTCCCCGCGATAATGGTCCTGATCTGGCTGAAAATGTCATCGAAATCGCCGGTCCGTCAGTAAATCCGGCAAAACGCATCATCCCCAGCCGCATGATCCGTACCAATATCCCCATGATTGATGTGTTCAATTCACTGGTCGCTTCGCAAAAACTGCCGATTTTTTCAGTCTCAGGCGAGCCTTATAATGAACTCCTGGCGCGCATTGCTCTTCAGGCTGAAGTTGATATGATTATTCTTGGCGGTATCGGTCTCAAGTTTGATCAGTATATGTATTTTAAAAATATTCTTGAAGAGGGCGGCGCTCTGAACCGTTCGATCTTTTTTATCCAGCTTGCATCTGAACCTATTGTTGAAGGGTTGATGGTGCCGGATCTGGCCCTGGCAGTGGCGGAAAAATTTGCCATTGCCGGCAAAGAAGTCTTGGTACTGCTCACGGATATGACCAATTTTGCGGATGCGCTCAAGGAGATCGCCATCACCATGGAACAGGTGCCCTCGAACCGTGGTTACCCCGGTGACCTCTACTCTCAGCTTGCAGCCCGATATGAAAAGGCGGTTGATTTTGAAGGTTCAGGTGCTATCACCATTTTAGGCGTCACCACGATGCCTGGCGACGATGTCACCCATCCTGTACCAGATAACACCGGCTATATCACCGAAGGCCAGTTTTATCTGCGCAACGGTCGTATCGAGCCCTTCGGTTCATTGAGTCGATTGAAACAATTGGTTAACAATAAGACGCGCAAAGACCATCGCGCCATCATGGACGGCATGATTCAGCTGTATGCCCAGTACCTGGAAACCATCGAAAAACGGTCAATGGGTTTCCGTATGAGCAGCTGGGACGAGAAACTGATCAAGTACGGTGATTTATTCGAATCGCAGATGATGGATTTACGCGTCAACATTCCTTTGGAAGAAGCGTTGAATCGCGGATGGTCGATTCTTGCCCAGTGTTTCAAGCCGGAAGAGACCGGCTTCCGCTCAGAACTGGTGAAAGAATTCTGGCCGCATCACGAGGCACCCGCAGAGGTCTAGACAGATGGCGAAAATCAAACTCACGAAAAATGAGCTGAAAGCGCAAAAGGATGCCCTGAAACGGTTCACACGGTATCTGCCGACGCTTGAATTGAAGAAAAAGCAGCTGTTGGTTGAAATCCAGCGTATTCAGAAAGAGATTGAGACGCTGCAGAGTGAAAATCAGCGTGTCGAGCGCGAAGTTGCCCGCTGGGTTGATTTGTTCGGCGATACGAATGTTCACCTTGAAGAATACATACATATCAAGACGCTGTCGACGACCACCGGCAACATCGCCGGCATTGATATTCCCGTTTTCGAGGATCTCACATTTGAAGATATTCCTTACGATCTGCTTGAAACGCCGTTATGGATTGATCGCGGCATCCAGGTTGTGAAGGAACAGAAAAAACGGGAAGCGGAGTGGCAGACATTGCAGCGGCAGAAGGAACTGATCGAGCGCGAGTTGCGGATTACCATTCAGCGGATCAAGCTGTTTGAAGAGGTGAAAATTCCCGAAGCCCGGGAGAATATCCGCATCATTCAGATTTCGCTGGGTGATCAGATGACTGCCGAAGTCGTACGGGGGAAAATTGCAAAAAAGAAGATTGAACGGAAAAAAATTTTGCAGGCAAAGCCGATATGATCGTTAAAATGAAGCAAGTCACCCTGTTGGCGAGTCAACGCGAGCGAGCCAATGCATTGAAAGAGTTGCGTCGTCTCGGCGTTTTGCATGTGACTGCGATCAAAACCCCCACTTCGGAAGAGGTGTATAGTCACCAGAATCAAATTGCTGATATCGAACGGGCTCTCGCCATGGTTTCGGAATTGCCGGCTACGGCCCAGTCTGAACAGATGGAGCCTTCTGATGTTGTTGTGCGGTTGCTGGAAATCGCACAAAAGAAGGAAACGCTGAACAACGAATTGATTGAAAAAAACGAGGCCTACAGCTGGTTCGAAAATTGGGGACATACATCTTATGGTGATCTGATGCACCTTGAAAAGGCCGGCATCCACCTCCGTTTTTACAAGACCGACGCCAAAAGCTTCGCCCAACTCCCTCAGGAAAAAGAAGTGATTGTACTTGAGAGAGGCAAGGAAGGTATCAAGCTGGTGCTGATCGGGCGCACAGCGGAAGAGACCTTGCCGTTGTCGGAATATCGAATGCCTGCATATGAATCGGCTGGTCTTGAATTACGCAGGGATGAGATCAAACAGGAATTACGCATATTGGATGATGAGGTGAACAAACTGGCTGCATATCGTGCAGACATGGAATCCCTGAAGAAAAAATTGCTCAAGCAGCTCGAATATGCGGTAGTGGCAGCGGGTATGGGGAGCGAGAAAGAATTTGTTTATCTGCAGGGTTTTTGCCCGGTCGACCAGGTCGAGACGATGAAGATATCCGCCGATGAACATGGTTGGGGCTATCTGATTGCTGATCCTGATGATCCTGCAGCGGCGCCGACGCTGCTGCGCAATAATAAGCTGATTCGGATCATTCAGCCGATGTTCGACTTGCTGGGCACATTCCCCGGGTACCTGGAAAACGACATCAGCCCTGTATTTCTGTTGTTTTTCTCGCTTTTTTACGCGATTATCATCGGGGATGCCGGATATGGCGTTTTGTTTTTGTTGATCACTTTATGGGTTTCGCGCAAGTATAAAAAAATCCCGCGCGAACCGATTTTCTTGTTCTTGGTTCTCAGCATCGGCACCATTATCTGGGGAGCGATGACCGGCACCTGGTTCGGTTCCAAGGCAATCAGTGAATTGCCGTTTTTCAAGCTTTTTATCATCGACAAGATGTACAGTTTTAATGCCTCCGAAGAATCACTGAATTTTATGATCAAATTCACCTTTATTCTCGGAACGGTGCATTTGAGCATCGCTCGGCTTTGGGCCGGCGCGAAAAAACTTCCGTCTATAACTGCCCTTGCTGAAGTCGGATGGGTGCTGATTTTATGGTGTGTCTTTTTTGTCGCCAATCAGCTGATTTTAGGGGAGACCATGCCTCCTTTCGCTATTTATCTTCTAATTGTCGGTGGGGCGATGGTGTCTCTGTTCGCCAACTTTCAAAAGAATGTCCTGAAAGGATTTCTCATCTCATTGGCGAATCTGCCGCTCAGCGTGATCGGCAGTTTCGGTGATATCGTCTCTTATATCCGTCTTTTCGCAGTGAGTATTGCCGGAGTTACGGTGGCTTCCAGTTTCAACGATATGGCTCACGGCATTGTCGCCCCGTTGGTGTTGGTGTTGGCTCATGCATTGAACATGGTTTTGGGTATGATGTCCGTGCTGGTCCATGGTGTGCGACTGAATATACTTGAATTCTCGACTCATCTGGGACAAGAATGGTCGGGGAAGGCTTACAAGCCGTTTAAAGAATAGCAAACATCAGTTTATCATTTTAATTGAAAGGAAAACATATGGTTGAAGGATTGGGTGACATGAATTTGTCGCTGGCGCTTTCCGCCGTCGGTTCAGGACTGGGGATTGGCGTCGCCGGTATGGCAGCTGTTGGTGCGTGGAAAAAAGCATTTGCCGCCAATAAAGCAGCGCCATTTATTCTCGTCGCCTTTATCGGCGCTCCGTTGACACAAACCATTTACGGAATGATTTTGCGTAATGCTATTCAGGGAGCGAACATGCCGCCGGAGAGCTATCCATGGCAAGTGCTTTTAGGGGCGGTGTGCGGGTTGGCCATCGGCGTCTCGGCATTTTTCCAAGGTAAAATCGGAGCAAAGGCTGCGGATGCTCTGGCTGAAACCGGCAAAGGATTTGGCAATTATATGAT
>RPQV01000173.1 GCA_003818595.1 Calditrichota bacterium | reverse complement strand
CGGTATCAGATCAAAATAAGTTCAACATGGACGAATATCTGCGCATGGATGGATTAACATTCAAGCTGGTTCCTTATCATGCGGAAGATAAAGTGGCTGAGCAAAAGTTGGAAAAAAATCTCAGCGAAATATTTCAATATCGAAATCTTGATAATCCTAAAGTCTATCTGAACGATAACGTCATCGGCCTGCTGCAAAACTATCGCGCCGCATTCCTGAGACTCGCGCATCAATATCTCATGGAAAAGAATAATGAAGGGGTGGTCAGAATTCTCAAGAAAATGGAACAAGTTGTGCCCTTTGATGTGATTCCAGCGCCGGATATTCGACTGCCACTTCAAGTGGGGCAATATTATCAATTTGCCGGCAGGATTGATGAGTTCCTGCGCTTGGCAGAATTTACTTATCAAACGGATCCGGAAAATCCCGAGGTTGTAGGAATTTATGTGAGTCTCCTGCAGCATCACAAACGATATCAGGATGCGATCGCCGTGCTTTCCGAATGGCAAATCGATCATCCCGCTGATAGCGAAGCGCAGAATAAAATATTAGAACTGCAGCGGCAAGTCAGCGCTCCGGACAGCGTCATTCAATAAGGGCTGAAATTGCTGATGTATGATAATGCCGCTGAAAATAACAAAGGTGCCAAAGGCAACCGAACAAAAATTGTCATAGACCTTCTCAAGATCAGCATCAGCCTGACTCTGATTATTCTGTTGCTTTCCAATATCGGCTTGGCTTCGATCAGGCGACAGATTGCTGATGCGGATTGGCGATATGTGTTGTTGGCTTGTATGACATTTATCATCAGCAATATCATGGGCGCTTTGCAATGGCATTTATTGATGAAATCACAAAACATGGCGATCCCGTTCAAGTACTCCCTGTCCTTCTATCACATTGGTTTGTTTTTTAACAATTTCCTGATCGGCTATATTGGCGGGGATGCTTTGAGAATTTATGATGTGCGACGATATAGCGGTGATGGTGCAGCTGCGGTCACGACGGTTCTTTTTGACCGATTTATTGGCTTTTTGACCCTGACTACGACCGCCATGATCGTTTCTCTGTTGTGGATCGGAAATCTCAAATCACTGAATGCCGTTTATTCGATCGCCATTATTCTTTTTATCTGGCTGGTGGCTCTCTTTTTTCTTTTTAATAATAAAGCAGGATTTTGGTTGGGCAGACTGTTTCGACCTTTATTGCCTGGTCGGATTGTCGCAAAAGTAGAGGAGATCTATTGCAGCATCAACAATTTGCGCCATTCGCGCATGATGTTGGTACAAGTGATTTTCATTTCCATTTTTGTGCAGTTATTGCGAATTGTAACCCATTATTGGACTGCGATTTCGATCGGCGCGAAAACCCATGTGCTCTACTTTTTTATTTTTGTGCCGATTATCGCTTTGTTGGCCAGCTTGCCCATTTCCTTCGGGGGTGTGGGCGTCCGCGAGCAGTCTGGAGTGGCGCTCTTTACGACCGTTGGACTTGGTGCATCTCAAATCGCGACCTTTGAATTTCTTGCATACCTTGTCGGCATTTTTGCAACCCTTCCAGGCGGAATCTTGTTCATCCTGCGAAAAGAGGGGAAAGGCGCAGCGTCTTGAGAGCTGTATTAAAAAAGCTAAAGCATGCAAGGAGGTGAAAATGAAAAGTTATAAAACTGTCATGATCTTTTTGGGATTTTTATTACTCTTTTCCCTTATGTCATGTCATATGAAAAAACGTTCACTCGGCTCTTACAATAAAATCGTCATCATAGCCGATTCTTTGCTGACTGCTGAAATTAAAGAGGATTTGAATTCGGCGCTTGAAAGAATTACCTATACTCCGCAGTCTGAACCCATTTTCAATTTAATCTATCAAGTCCCCAGCGAATTGAACAGACTGACTCGTTTTCCAAATCTGCTGATTGTTGGAACGCTCGATGCAGAAGGGGAGATGAAAAATTTGCTGCAGAAATTACTATCTCCGACATCGCTGCAGCGTATCAAAGAAGACAGCGCCTTTGTCTTCAGCAACAAGGAACCATGGGCATTTGACCAGATTTTGGTTGTTCTTGCGGCCAAGGATAAAGAAACCCTGATCAAAAATCTGCAAAAGCAGGGGAATGCCATTTTTGATCTTTTCGATCAAAATGCCGAATCTTCTGTTTTTGGAACCCTATTCACTTATATGGAGCAAAAAGCGATTTCAGAAGATCTCATGAAGAAATATGGATGGTCGATTCGAGTTCAGCATGATTATTTTGTCGCGTTGGATTCAACTGATCTTCGCTTTGTCTGGCTGCGCAGACTTGAACCTCAGCGATCGATTTTTATCTATTGGGAACCTTCGAATGATCCTTCCTTATTATCAAAAGAATGGATGCTCGACCGGCGAAAGATGTTCGAACAAAAATTTCTGGATGGCGATTTTGTATATGAGGATAGCCTCATCACCACGCGTGAAAAGATTGTTGATTTCAATAACCGCTATGCCATCCGACTTGATGGCGTCTGGCAAAATGAAAAACATACGATGGGTGGACCATTCAGATCCTACGGCTTTTACAATGAACGCGATAAGCGGCTTTATCTCATTGATTTTTTTGTTTATGCCCCGGGCGAACAAAAGTATCCTTATCTCAGACAGCTGGATGGAATTGCTTCAACTTTTAAAACACAGGGTGAGTAATACAGGAGATTTGAATGCCAAAGATAGCCATTATGATGGGCAGCGCCTCTGATGAAGAGACCATGGCCGCTGCAAATGAATATTTGAATTTTTTCGGAATTGAATTTGAGACGGTGATTTTATCCGCACATCGTACGCCGGAAAAGACGGCAGAGTTTGCAAAAACCGCGGAAAAAAACGGATTCAGTCTCATTATTGCCGGTGCGGGGATGGCTGCACACCTCCCAGGAGTCGTTGCTGCCTATTCAACATTGCCGGTGATCGGCGTACCATTATCAGGTTCTGCATTGAACGGCATGGATGCCCTGTATTCCATCGTGCAAATGCCTGCAGGTGTGCCTGTCGCCACGATGGCCATCGGCAAGGCTGGTGCACGCAACGCGGCGGTTTTCGCAGCTGAAATACTGGCACTGCAATTTCCTTCGATCAAAAATAAGCTGCAACAATTCCGCAGTCAAGGCTGCGTTCTGAACTAACATTTCGCCGAACGATTCGAGACAATATGAGAGTACTGGTAACGGGTTGCCTTGGCTTATTAGGTCAGCGTCTGATTCGACTGGCGCCGCCCTCCATTGAATTGATTGCGGTGGACATATACCCCGATCCACAATTCATTGATCCGAAAATTTATTATCGTTGTGATTTGACTCAACGAGCTGATGTCGATCAATTATTCGAACAAGCAGCTCCGGATTGCGTCATCCATACTGCAGCCTATACAAACGTCGACAAAGCGGAGGATGAGCGAGATTGGTGCTGGAAAATCAATGTCTCAGCAGTCGAATACCTCTCCATGGCTGCAAAACGTTCAGGCGCCTCTCTCTATCATATTTCCACGGATTATATCTTTGACGGCAGCAATGGCCCCTACCGTGAGGATTCACCTGCCCATCCATTGGGTTTTTATGGCATGTCGAAATGGGCAGCGGAGAAAGTTCTGAAGCGGTCTGACATCCCCTTTACCATCGCACGCACCATGGTTTTATATGGGATATCGCAAAACAATCGCCCGGACTTTGTCGGTTGGCTCATTTCACAACTCGGACAGAATATGAGTGTAAATATCGTAACCGATCAAATCGGCAATTCCACCCTGAATGATGAATTAGCCCTTGCACTGTGGACTCTTGTGCAACGTTCCTATTTCGGTATTGTTAATTTAGCAGGTCGGGAAATTATGTCCCGCTATGAGTTCGCGCTTGAGGTTGCGCGGATATTTTCATTGGATGATTCGCTCATTCAGCCGATCACCACTGCACAACTGGGGCAGCAGGCGCCACGGCCACTGCAATCGGGGCTGGTTATCGATAAAGCACTTTACTCTTTAGGACTTGATTTGACGGATGTTAAAACCAGTTTAACCAAGTATAAGAAATTGCTGGAAAAAACCCGTTGACCGGGGGACAGGAGCTTTTTTTTGAAAACAATCGTCATTATACCCACCTATAACGAACGAAAAAATATTGAAAAGCTGCTGAAAGCAATATTCGATCTGCCGATCGACAATCTTGAAGTCCTGGTCGTTGATGATTCTTCTCCTGATGGAACCAGCGATATCGTGAATAAAAATGCACAACAGAATCCGCGCCTGCACCTGTTGAAACGTGCTGAAAAAAAAGGATTGGGCACGGCCTATGTCGCCGGATTTCGATTCAGTCTCGAACATGATTTTGACCGCATCATTGAAATGGATGCCGACTTTTCTCATGATCCCAAAGATATTACCCGGCTTATCGAAGCCAGCGGACAATTCGATGTCACTATCGGTTCGCGCTATATTCAGGGTGTAAATGTTGTGAATTGGCCATTGCGCCGTCTTTTGTTGAGCATGGGGGCCAGTCTGTATACCCGACTTGTTACCGGTCTCCCGGTTCGTGATTGTACCGCGGGTTTTGTCTGCTATCGGCGGCAGGTATTGGAAAGCATCAATCTGGATCATGTTAAATCAGATGGTTATTCGTTTCAGATTGAGATGAAATTCAAAGCGTGGAAAAAGGGATTCACTTTAGGTGAAATTCCCATTATTTTTATTGATCGCCGCTGGGGTGAGTCAAAAATGTCAAAAAAAATTGTCCAGGAAGCCTACTGGATGGTTTGGAGATTAAAGTTGCTCAGTTTATTCGGCAAGCTGGAGTAGAATCCGCTTAATTGCTTTTTCAGTTTTGCCAGACAAATTTTATGAGGTTTTTCAATCAGGCTTGAATTTGATGGTTTTGACGCAAGAGGGGGAAACTGCTGATGATATTATTCAATCGATCAAATTGTTTTGATGTTAGCTGAGGAATTCATATGGAACGAAAGATGAAAAAATACAGGGAAATGCCAATTGTTATCGCGAGCATGGGGCGTCAACTGGTGGGAATTCATCACCAGACACGAGGAGATCAATTGCTGATCATGTGCCACGGTTTCACGGGCAACAAGTGTGAAAATAAGCGATTATTTGTGGATGCTGCGCGTACTTTTGTTCAGGAAGGGTTAAATGTTATCCGTTTTGATTTTTACGGTTCCGGTGACAGCGAAGGTGATTTTGCGGATTCGCTCGTTTCCACCAACATTGCCAATTTGCGGGATGTGATCGCCTGGGGTCTTGCCAATGGATTTGCTCATATCGCCGTGTTGGGCCTCAGTATGGGTGCTGCAACAACCATTTTAACAGTCGCTGACCAACCCGTTGAAGCCGTGGTTTTGTGGTCGACCGTGCCTGATATGAAACAATTGTTCAATAGTTACGTTGATCAAGCCATTGACAAGGTTGCTCACATTGAGTTTGTCGAGCATGATGGCTGGCGTCTCCGAACTGACTTTATCAGAGATGCAGTGCAATATGATATTTATAAAGCGTTTGCAGCATTAACGATTCCTAAACTTGTTGTGCAGGGTACGGCTGATTCATCGCTATTTGTTGATGGATTTTTTCATTTTCGAGATATCGCCACCCCGCCGGCTGATTTTATGGAGATTCCCGAGGCGGGTCACACATTTCAGACCTCACACCATCGGTGGCAAGTGATCCGCCAAACGGTGTTATGGTTAAAACGTCGTCCGGAGCTCTTTGCTGTAAAATAAGCATCAATCGCGAGGGAAAAAGGAATAGAATATGTCTGAAGAAGAAATATATAATCAGGAATCGGAGCAAACGAGTCCATTTCATCATAATGGTCGCCCTCGCATCTATCGCAAACCGCAACTGGTGAAGGCGTATCACAATGAAGAATTTCTCAATAGCGGTGACGCAAGAGTAATCAGAATTTTGGCAGAATACTTGGAAGTCGAAAGTCGTCTGCGTCATTTTTCAATCAAAGATACCATTGTTTTTTATGGTTCTGCACGATTCCGCTCCCGAGCTGAGGCATTGGAAAGATTGGAAAAGCTCAAGGCGGAACAACAAAAGCAGCCGCATCCTGATGAAGACCTGAGCCGGAGACTGGCTTTGGCGGAACAGGATTTGGGCAATTCTTGTTACTATGAAGACGCACGATCGCTCGCCTACCAGCTGGCAAAGTGGTCGATGGATTTGGAAGAGGATAGACGGTTTGTCGTCTGTTCCGGCGGCGGGCCGGGTATCATGGAGGCGGCGAACCGAGGCGCGGCTGAAGCCGGAAGTGCCACCATCGGGATGAATATCAGTCTGCCGTTTGAACAGTTTCCCAATCCGTTCATCAGCGAAAACCTTTCTTTTGAATTCCATTACTTTTTTATGCGCAAATTTTGGTTTGTTTATCTGGCCAAAGCGCTGGTCGTCTTCCCGGGTGGATTCGGCACGTTTGATGAACTCTTTGAGTTATTAACATTGCGGCAAACTCAGAAAGTAAAAAAACCGATGTGTGTCATTATTTATGGTCGCAAATATTGGGAGCAAGTGGTCAATTTCAATAAAATGGTGGAAATCGGTGTTATTTCTGCTGAAGATCTTGAACTCTTTCATATTGTTGATGAAGTCGAAGAGGCATTTATTGTTCTTCGCAATCATTTGGCCGCCGAATTCGTTGGTAAACGACTTTATTGGCATTGGTGAGTTGATCAAGTAAGAACATTTTGCTTCCACCGTCGTTTTGTACTAAAGACGACGCGAACATAAGGCGGTTCAACTCAACCTCAGGCATTTTCTGAAAATCAGATCAGGAACACAAGAGGAAAAGGATGCACATCACGGTCAGAGGATTATCCAAGGAATATAAAAATGGCTGCACTGCGCTCAGAGACGTGAATCTGGATATACAAAGCGGTCTTTTTGGTCTTTTGGGACCTAACGGCGCGGGTAAGACCACTTTGATGAAAATACTTGTCACTTTGCTCAAGCCGACTGGAGGCGAAGTCAAGTTTAATGGATTCGATCTTATAAAAAATCGTCGTCAAATTCGGGAACTTCTTGGTTATTTGCCGCAGGATTTTACGGTCTTTTCCCGTTTGATGACGTGGGAATTTCTTGATTACTCCGCCTCCCTTGCAGGAATTTTTTCGAAATCGGCGCGGCAAAAAGCAGTGGATGAAATGTTGGCGCAGGTTGGTTTGTTTGATGCTCG